>NZ_JBFUCJ010000032.1:0-60009 GCF_056405295.1 Variovorax sp. P1_H2
TGCGGCACCTTCTCGCGCAGCGTGAGGCCCGAGGGGAACACCGTGCCGGCCGCGAGCCCGCCGTCGTTGGCCACGATCGCGACGTTGTCGTTCGCGTGCATGCGGATGGTCAGCGGCGCCTTGGCGGCTTCGGACATGGCGGGACTCCTTTACTTGACGACCATGAACATGCTGGGGAGCCAGGTCGAGAAGGCCGGCACGAAGGTGACGACGCCGAGCGCGAAGATCAGCGCGCCGTAGAACGGCCAGATGGTCTTCATCACCGTGCCGACCGAAACGCCTCCGATCGCGCAGCCGACGAACTGCGTCGTACCCACCGGCGGCGTGTTGAGGCCCAATGCGCAGTTGATCAGCATCACGATGCCGAACTGCACCGAGGTCATGCCGTACTGCTGGGCGATCGGCAGGAAGATCGGCGTGCAGAGAAGGATGGTCGCCGCCATGTCGAGGAAGGTGCCCAGCACGAACAGGATGATGTTGATCAGCAGGAAGATGACCCAGGGCGTGCTCGTGACCTGCGACAGCATCTGCCCGGTGAGCTCGGCCACGCCGTAAAGGCTGATCAGGTAGCCGAAGGTGCTCGAGATGCCGATCAGCAGCAGGATCACGCCGGTGGTGCGCACCGCCTTCGAGGCCGCCTTGACGAAGTGCTCCCACGTGAGCGTGCGGTAGACGAAGACCGTCAGCGCCAGCGCATACAGCACCGCCACCGCGGCCGATTCGGTCGCCGTGAACACGCCCGACAGGATGCCGCCGAGGATCAGCACCACGATGAACAGGCCGGGCAGGGCGGCCGCGAACGAGCGGCCGACGATCTGCCAGCCCGGGAAGCTGCCGGCCGGATAGCCGCGCTTCACCGCCACCAGGTAGGCCGCCGCGAGGTTGCTGAGGGTCAGCACCGCCGCCGGCAGCAGCGCCGCCAGGATCAGCGCCGCGATCGAGACCTTGCCGCCGGCCGCGAGCGAATAGATGATCAGGTTGTGGCTGGTCGGCATCAGGGCGCCGACCAGGGCCGCGTGGGTCGTCACGTTGACTGCATAGTCGGCGTGATAGCCCTCCTTCTTCATCATCGGGATCATCACGGCGCCCATCGCCGAGACGTCGGCCACGGGCGAGCCCGAGACGCCGCCGAACAGCGTGCAGGCCACCACGTTCGACATGCCGAGGCCGCCGCGCACGTGGCCCACGAGGTCGCGCGCCAGGTTGACGATGCGGTCGGCGATGCCGCCGTACAGCATCAGCTCGCCGGCGAAGATGAAGAACGGGATCGCCAGGAACGAGAAGATGCCCATGCCCGAGGTCATCTGCTGGAAGCCGACTTCCAGCGGCAGGCCTTCATAGAGCAGGGTCGACAGGGCCGACAGGCCGATCGAGAACGCCACCGGAACGCCCAGCAGCAGGAACAGCGTGAAGCTCACGCACAGGATAAGAAGAGGGATGGTCATGCTCAGCCCCAGGCGGGTTCGACTTCGCGGCCTTGGGCCAATGCGATGACGTGTTCGATCGAGAACATCACGATAAGGACGCCGGACAAGGCGGCCGGCACGTACTTCCATCCCTCGGAGATCCACAGCGTGGGCAGCCGGTAGTCCCAGACCGATTCGGCCAGCGAGGCGCAGTTCCAGGCCATGGCGGCGCCGAAGATCAGGATCAGGAAATGGATCAGGAATTCCATCTTGAGGCGCAGCCGGTCGGGCGCCAGCACCAGGAAGGATTCGAGCCCGATGTGGCCCGCATCGCGCACGCCGACGGCGACGCCGAGCATGGTGACGTAGAGCACCAGCAGCAGCGCCAGGCTCTCGGCCCAGGTGGGGGTGTTGTTGAGGACGTAGCGGCCGAACACCTGCCAGCTCACGGCGCAGATGACCGCGACGAGGCCGAAGATGCCCAGCCACATGCAGGCGCGAGCCAGCGTGCGGCAGATTTTCGTGTACATGATGATGTGGGTTGGCGACGCCCTCCCGCGTGCGGGGGAGGGCGGCCGGATGCAGTCGATTACTTCGTGTCCTGCACGCGCTTGACCAGGTCCTTGAGCTTGGCGTCGACGATGAACTTCTCGTACACCGGCTTCATCGCGGCCTGGAACGGGGCCTTGTCGATCTCGATGATCTCGGCGCCGCCGGCCTTCACGGTCGCCAGCGACTTCACTTCGCGCTCTTCCCACTGCTTGCGCATGTAGGGCACGGATTCCTTGGCGGCCTGGCGGATCCAGCCCTGCTCCTGGGGCGTCAGCTTGTCCCAGGCGCGCTTGGAGAACAGCAGCACTTCGGGGGCCATCGAGTGCTCGGTCTTGGTGTAGTACTTGGCGACCTCGAAGGCGCGCGAGCTCTCGTAGGTCGGGTAGTTGTTCTCGGCGGCGTCGATCAGGCCGGTCTTGAGGCCGGTGTAGACCTCGCCCATCGGCATCGGCGTGGCGTTGGCGCCCATGGCCTCGAGCATCGAGACCCACAGGTCGGACTGCTGCACGCGGACCTTCTGGCCCTTCATGTCGGCGAAGCTGCGGACCGGCTTCTTGGCGGTGAACATCGAGCGGGCGCCGCTGTCGTAGTAGGCCAGGCCGATGAAGCCCTGCTTCTCGCAGGACTTGAGGATCTCTTCGCCGACCGGGCCGTCCAGCACCTTGTGCAGGTGGTCGACCGAGCGGAACAGGAAGGGCATGGTCGGCACCTGCGTCTCGGGGCAGATGTTGTTCATCGGCGCGATGTTCACGCGCACCATCTGCAGCGCGCCGATCTTGGTCTGCTCGATCGTGTCCTTCTCGCTGCCGAGGGCGCTGTTGTTGAAGACCTTGATGGTGTCCTTGCCGCCCGAGAGTTCCTTGAGCCGCTCGCCCATGAACTTGACCGCGGTCACGGTCGGGTAGTCGTCGGGATGGATGTCGGCCGACCGGAACTCGGTGGCCTGCGCGGCCATCGCGGTCATGCAGGCCGCGATGGCGACGATGAGTGCGTGCTTGTTGAACTTCATTTGTCTTCCTCTTGCTGGTGGTTGTCGTGAAATCTTGGAATCAGGTGCCGAAGGCCGGCTCCGGGATGCCCTGGGTGCCGGGCCGCAGCGCGAACACGCCGCCGGCCAGCGGCTGGTCCGACAGATCGCCGCCCGGGCGGATCGAGGTGACGAACAGGGTGTCCAGCTTCGGTCCGCCGAAGGCGCACATCGCCGGCTTCTTGACCGGCACCTCGAGCGAGCGGTCGAGCCGGCCCTCGGGCGTGAAGCGGTGCACCAGGCCGGCGTCGTTGCCGCAGATCCAGTAGCAGCCGTCGGCGTCGATCGCGGCGCCGTCGGGGCGGCCGGGCAGGGGGTTCATGTCGACGAAGAGGCGGCGCCGCGAGGGCGTGCCGGTGGCGGTGTCGTAGTCGAAGGCCCAGATGGCCTGGACGCTCGGATGGGAGTCCGACAGGTACATCGTGCGGCCGTCGGGGCTGAAGCCCAGGCCGTTGGGAACGATCAGGTCTTCGAGCTGCAGCGATGGCGCCTCGCTGCCCTTGTCATGCCGATAGACCCGGCCGACGCGGGCGCCGGCGGCCATGTCCATCAACATCGTCCCGGCCCAGAAGCGGCCCTGGCGGTCGCAGCGGCCATCGTTGAAGCGCATGCCGGTCATGGCGTGGCCCACCTCGGCGAGCCGGGTGGCTGCCAGCTTGCCGCCATCCTGCGGCGCGATCGAGAACAGGCCGCTTTCCATGCCGGCGATCCAGGCGCCCGGCAGGTCGGCGCGCGGCGCGATGCAGGCCGGCATTTCGTCGCTGGCCCACTGCGTGTGGCCGGCGGCCGACCAGCGGTGCAGCGCACGGCCCGGAATGTCGACCCAGTACAAGGCGGATTCCGCCACGGACCACACCGGGCTCTCGCCCGTGCCGCAGCGCGCGTCGACCACGAGTTCGGCCCGGCTCGACACGGCGCTCAGTCTCCGAACGGGCCCTGGGCGGTGAAGGCGCCGCCCTGGTAGATCGCGTTCGGATCGCTGGGCGCCACCGGCGGCTGCGCCTCGACCTTGGCCCGGAAGACTTCCGAGCTGTCCTGCGGCACGAAGCCCAGGTGCGCGGCCGCGTCGTTGTCCCACCAGAGATCGCGGTTGGCCGACATGCCATAGACCACCGTGTGCTTGACGTCCGGCGTGAAGAGCGACTTCTCGATCAGCGTGCTCAGGTCGCGGTAGCTGAGCCAGGTGCTCATCATGCGGCGGTTGAGCGGCTCGGGGAACGACGAGCCGATGCGGATGCTCACGGTCTCGATGCCCCAGCGGTCGAAGTAGAACTGGGCCACGTCCTCGCCGAAGGATTTCGACAGGCCGTAATAGCCGTCGGGCCGGCGTGCGACGTGGGCGTCCAGGTGCTCGGTCTGCTTGTAGAAGCCGATCACGTGGTTGGAACTGGCGAACACCACGCGCTTGACGCCGTGCCGGCGGGCGGCCTCATAGATATGGAACACGCCCTTGATGTTGGCTTCGAGGATTTCCTCGAAGGGTCGCTCGACCGAGACACCGCCCAGGTGCACGATGGCGTCGCAGCCGGCCACCAGCGCGTCGACCGCCTGCTTGTCGGACAGGTCGCAAGCCACGACCTCTTCGTGCGGGCCCTCGGCCGGCGTGATCGCCGCGATGTCGGAAACCCGCAGCACCGCCGCGCAGGGTCGCAGGCGTTCGCGGAGGACCTTGCCCAGGCCGCCGGCGGCCCCGGTCAGGAGGAGGCGGGCGACTTGCCGCGCGGGGGAGGATGTGACGGAAGCGGCGCTCATTCTTGTCTCTGTCGGATGTCGTAAGTTATCGGTTGTCGTACAACGTGCGGGGGATTATCATCACGCCATGTCGAACCTGTCAACGGGGTCAACCGCAAGCACCGAGCCCGTGCCTGGCGCTCCGCCGCGCCGCAAGGTGCGGGGCCTGGCGCATGGCCTGGTCGACGACCTGGGCGAGAAGATCCGCAGCCAGCAGTTGCGTCCGGGCGACAAGCTGCCGACCGAGTCGGCCATCATGCAGACCTACGGCGTCAGCCGTACCGTGGTGCGGGAGGCGCTCTCCAAGCTGCAGGCCGGTGGGCTGGTCGAAACCCACCACGGCATCGGCACCTTCGTGCTGCAGCCGCGGGCCGCCGGCATGTTCCGGCTCGAGGCCTCGGACATCGCCACCTCGGTCGACGTGCTGGCGGTGCTCGAGCTGCGCATCAGCCTGGAGACCGAGTCCGCGGGGCTGGCCGCGACCCGCCGTACCGAGGAGCAGCTCGCCGCCATGCGGCAGGCGCTCGACGATTTCGAGCACAACGTGACCGTCGCCGGCGATACCGTGGCGCCCGATTTCCGCTTCCACCTGCAGATCGCGCAAGCCACCGGCAATCCCTACTTCGCGGACATCATGAGCCACCTCGGCACGACGATCATTCCGCGTACGCGCATCACGGCGATCCGCAACCACGACCGGCGCGGCGAATACCTCAGCCGGGTGAACCGCGAGCATGAGGAAATCTACGCGGCGATCGCGCGGCGCGACCCCGAGTCGGCGCGCGCGGCCATGCGCATCCACCTGACCAACAGCCGCGAACGGCTGCGCATCGCCCAGGAGGCGGCCCGGCTCGACGCCGACAAGGCTGCGGCCGCAGGCCAGACGCCGGCTGCCTGACGGGCAGGTCGGTCTTTGCTGGACATCTTTTCGAACTAGTTGTACGATGACTGATGACATCGCTACCATGCGATGCTCGCTTTCAACGATCAGGAGACAACCCATGAGTTTGAATCGACGCCATCTCGTACTCGGCGCGCTCGGCGGTGGCCTGCTGGCTGCCGGTGCCGCCCAGGCCGCCGACGCCTGGCCCTCGAAGCCGATCCGCATCGTCGTTCCGTACCCGCCGGGCGGGTCGTCCGACATCATCGCGCGCTCGATCAGCCAGCCCTTGTCGGAAGCGCTGAAGCAATCGGTGATCGTCGAGAACCGCGCCGGCGCCAATGGCAACCTGGGCGCCGACCTGGTGGCCAAGGCCCAGCCCGACGGCTACACGCTGCTGCTGTGCGATGTCGGCGCGCTGGCGATCAGCCCCTCGGTCTACACCAAGCTGTCCTTCGACCCGGCCAAGGACCTGCGTGGCGTCACGATGCTGGCCTATTCGCCGCACCTGCTGGTGGTGCATCCGTCGGTGCCGGCCAACAACCTGAAGGAACTGGTCGCGCTGTCGAAGAAGTCCGACCTCAATTTCGCGGTCACCGCCACCGGCAGCGCGCCGCACCTGGCCGGTGTCGCGGTCGAGCGGGCGAGCGGCGCCCGCTGGGTGTACGTGCCCTACAAGGGCGGCGTGCAGGCGGTGCAGGACACGGTGGCCGGCCAGACCCAGGTGCTGATGAACGGCATGCTGGCGACGCTGCCGCACGTGCAGAGCGGCAAGCTCAAGGTGCTGGGCGTGTCCAAGGGCACGCGCATGCCGCTGATCGGCGACGTGCCGACCCTCGCGGAGCAGGGCGTGCCCGGTTTCGAATCCGGCACCTGGCAAGGCGTCCTGGTCCCGCGCGGCACGCCCGAAGCACTGGTGCAGCGCCTCAACAAGGAACTGATCGCGATTATCCGCACGCCCGACATCCGCTCGCGGCTGGCCGGACAGGGTGCCGAGGTCGTGACCATGACGCCGACCGAGCAGGACCAGTTCTTCGAGAAGGAACGCGCCCGCTGGGCCAAGGTCGTGACGGCCGCCCAGATCAAGCTGGACTAGGGCGGCACTTCAATTTCCCATTTCCACCCACCCCTCCGTTCTTCACATGACTCCCCAAGAACTCAAATCCATCATGGGCTCCGGCCTGCTGTCCTTCCCGCTGACCGACTTCGACCGCAACGGCGACTTCGACCGGCAGCGCTACGAAAAGCGCCTCGAATGGCTGGCGCCCTATGGGGCCAGCGCGTTGTTTGCGGCCGGCGGCACCGGTGAATTCTTCTCGCTGACCGGCGACGAGTACCCCGGCATCATCCAGGCCGCGGTCGATACCTGCCGCGGCAAGGTGCCGATCATCGCCGGCGCGGGTGGCCCGACGCGCTTCGCGATCCAGTGCGCGCAGGCGGCCGAGAAGGCCGGCGCGCACGGCGTGCTGCTGCTGCCGCACTACCTCACCGAAGCCGGCCAGGAAGGCCTGGCGGCGCATGTCGAGGCGGTCTGCAAGAGCGTCAAGTTCGGCGTCATCGTCTACAACCGCGGCCAGAGCAAGCTCTATCCCGCGACGCTCGAGAAGCTGGCCGAACGCTGCCCGAACCTGGTCGGTTTCAAGGACGGCATCGGCGACATCGAACTGATGAGCGCGATCCACCTGCGCATGGGCGAGCGCTTCGCCTACCTCGGCGGCCTGCCGACGGCGGAGGTCTATGCGGCCGCCTACAAGGCGCTCGGCACGCCGGTGTATTCGTCGGCGGTGTTCAACTTCATCCCGAAGACCGCGATGGATTTCTACCAAGCCGTGGCCAAGGACGACATCGCGACGCAGCACCGCCTGCTGAAGGACTTCTTCATGCCCTACCTCGAGATCCGCAACAAGGGCCAGGGCTACGCGGTGAGCATCGTCAAGGCCGGCGCGAAGATCGTCGGCCACGATGCCGGCCCGGTGCGCACGCCGCTGACCGAGCTCAGGGCCGACGAGTACGAGGCGCTGGCGGCGCTGATCGCCAAGCTCGGCCCGCAGTAGGGCGCCAGGCGGTGCGTCCGCCGCAGTAAGCTGTTGCCCCTCCACCCCGATTCCCAAGGATTCCCTGCCATGCAGAACTTCGACAACCTCATCAACGGCGAATGGCGCGCYGCTGCCAGCTACAGCGCCAAYCTCAACCCGAGCAACCTCGGCGACGTGCTGGGCCAGTACGCGCAGGGCGACGCSGCCCAGGTCGACGCCGCGGTCGCGGCCGCCACGGCCGCCTTTCCCGCCTGGTCCACCGGCGGCATCCAGGCGCGCTCCGAGGCGCTGGACAAGATCGGCGCCGAGATCCTGGCGCGCAAGGAAGAGCTCGGCACGCTGCTGGCGCGCGAGGAGGGCAAGACCCGCGTCGAAGGCATCGGCGARGCGACGCGTGCCGGCCAGATCTTCAAGTTCTTCGCCGGCGAATGCCTGCGGCTGGCGGGCGAGGTGCTGCCGTCGGTGCGCCCGGGCATCGGCATCGAGATCACGCGCGAGCCCGTGGGCGTGGTCGGCCTGATCACGCCGTGGAACTTCCCGATTGCGATCCCGGCCTGGAAGATCGCACCGGCGCTGGCCTTCGGTAACTGCGTGGTCATGAAGCCGGCCGACCTGGTGCCGGGCTGCGCCTGGGCGCTGGCCGAGATCATCAGCCGCTCGGGCATCCCGCCCGGCGTCTTCAACCTCGTGATGGGCCGCGGCAGCGTGATCGGCGACGCGCTGGTGAACCACCCGGGCATCCATGCGATCAGCTTCACCGGCTCGGTCGGCGTCGGCCGCAACATCGCCATCCAGTGCGCCACGAAGCACAAGAAGGTGCAGCTCGAGATGGGCGGCAAGAACCCGCAGGTGGTGCTCGACGATGCCGACCTGAACCAGGCGGTCGAGCTCAGCGTGCAGAGCGCCTTCTATTCGACCGGCCAGCGCTGCACGGCGTCGAGCCGGCTGATCGTGACCGARGGGATCTATSCGAAGTTCATCGAGGCGATGAAGGCGCGGATGGCGAAGATCAAGGTSGGYGAYGCGCTGGCGCAGGGCACCGACATCGGGCCGGTGTCGAGCGAGAGCCAGCTGCGGCAGGACCTGGACTACGTCGAGATCGGCAAGGCCGAGGGCGCCACGCTGGCCGCGGGCGGCGAGCGGCTSRMGCTCGACACCGACGGCTTCTACATGTCGCCGGCGCTGTTCAGCGAGTCGGCACCCGCGATGCGCATCAACAAGGAAGAGATCTTYGGYCCGGTGGCGAGCGTGATCCGGGTGAAGAACTACGAGGAAGCGCTGGCCACGGCCAACGACACCGAGTTCGGCCTGTCGGCCGGCATCGCCACCACCTCGCTGAAGTACGCGACGCACTTCAAGCGCCACAGCCAGGCCGGCATGGTGATGGTCAACCTGCCGACGGCGGGGGTGGACTACCACGTGCCCTTCGGCGGGCGCAAGGGCTCGAGCTACGGCCCGCGCGAGCAGGGCAGGTACGCGCAGGAGTTCTTCACCGTGGTGAAGACGGCCTATACCCAGACGTGAGGGCTGCAAGAACTTTGCTGACCCGAGACCCACGCACACGGAGAAAAATTCTTCATGCCTATCGCTCGAAGCGGCTCGAAGTCGTTCCTCGGTATGAGGATGGCGCAGCGCTGGCCAAGCTCCTTCAGCGGGACCAGGACCACTGGACCCAACTGGTCGCGCGCACGGGCATCCAGCTTGACTGACACCACTCATCTTTTACGACCAAGGACCCTTATGACCACCACCCAAACCGCCCCTGACACCGAATCGCAGTTGCTGGACCTTGAAGCGCAGCGCTGCAGTGCCATGAAGCGCGCCGACTTCGCGCGCCTGCGCGAGATCCTCCACCCCGGTCTCACGCACGTGCATGCAAAGGGTCAGACCGACGACTACGAAAGTTACTTTCGAACCGGCGGCACGCACGTCGACTACCGCCAGATCGACCGTTCGGACCTGAAGGTCGAGGTGCTGGGCGATGCGGCACTGATGACAGGCCGACAACTGCTTGTCGCCGTGCGGAAGGACGGCAGCGGCACTGTGCGGATCGACTCTCGGGTCATGCAGGTCTGGGCGCGGCACGATGGCAATTGGCGGCAGCTGGCGTTCCAGACCACGCCGCTGGAAATGAGCATCACGTGAGCGCCGGCTCCCACGCGCGGTACGGAAGCCCGTTGCCGCCATCGATCCGCCGAGAGGTCCATCGTGCCAACTGATCGCAAGCGCCTGTTCGACAGCGTGCAGTTTGGCAGGCAGGTACTGCCCAGCCGAATCGTGATGTCCTCGATGTCCAGGGATCGCTGCCCTCGGGGCGTTCCTACGGAACTCAATGCGGCGTATTACGCACAGCGCGCGAGCGCCGGCTTGATCATCACGGAGTCGACCGCGGTTTCAGCACGCGGCGTAGGCTGGCCCAACACCCCAGGCATCTTCACCGAAGAGCAGGTGGCGGGTTGGCGCAAGGTGACCGACGCGGTGCATCAGCGCGGTGGGCGGGTCTTTTCCCAGCTTTGGCATTGCGGCCGAAACTCGCACCCGTTGAATCAGCCAGACGGCGCTCTGCCCATCGGGCCATCCGCGATCATCTCCGAAGCGACCGTGCGCACTTCTCAGGGGCGAATGCCGCTTCTGGTTCCACACGAACTCACGACTGGCGAGATCCCCGGTGTGGTGGACGAATATCGGTCCGCGGCGCAGGCGGCCCTGGAGGCGGGATTCGACGGCGTGCAGGTGCACGCGGGCAATGGATTCCTGCTTGATCAATTCTTGCGGGATTCGTCGAACCAACGTCGCGACGGCTACGGTGGGACTGTTCAGAATCGTTGCCGATTGCTGCTGGAGGTCGTGGAGGCGGTGTGCGAGATTTGGGGCGAGGACCGCGTCGGGGTCCGCATGTCGCCGACAAATCCGACGAACTATCGGCTCTCGGACGCCAACCCTGAGCTGCTGCTGCGGACCGCGCTGGCATCCCTGAGCGAGCTGAAGATCTGCTACGTCGACATCGTCGAAGGCTCGACCACGAGCGGGCCCGCGACGCACGCAGTGGACTATGCATCGAGCCGCCRCTGCTTTTCCGGCCTGTACGTCGCGAACAATGGATTGCGCACCCGGGAGCAGGCGGAGGCCGCCTTGGATTCGCACGCCGATCTGGTGTCCTTCGGCCGGCCTTTCATCGCCAACCCCGATCTGCCGCGGAGATTGCAGACCGGTGCCGCCCAGACCCCCTTGAACGAGGCGTCCATCTATTCKCCCGATCATCGTGGATACACCGACTACCCATTCCTCGACGACGACGCGTGACGCCGCGGTTCCGCCACATGAAGAACGCCACATGAAGAACGCCACATTCCTGAGTTCAGAGAACAAGCCTTCCGGACATACCGTCTCTCGTCGGTCTGCCTTGCGGGGACTGGCTGCTGCGGGGCTGACCACCTTCGGCAGTTCATGCCTTTGGTCGCAGACGCCGTATCCTTCGAGGCCGATTCGCCTGGTGGTGACGCTGCCCGCAGGCACGTCTGCCGACGCGATGGCACGGTTCATCGCAGAACGTGCCGGGCGTGAGCTTGGACAGCCGGTCATCGTGGACAATCGGCCCGGGGCAAGCTCCATCATTGGCGCTCAGGCCGTGGCCGCCGCTCCGGCCGACGGGTATACCTTGCTTTATGGCCTGGCCCCGTCGATCTCGTTGAACCCGCACCTTTTCAAGAAGCTGCCGTACAAGGCCTCGGATTTCATCCCGATCATCCACCTGCTGGATGTGCCGTTCGTGTTGATCGTTCGAGCCGACTCGCCGTATCGCAATTTGCGCGATCTGCTGCAGGCTGCCAAGGCACAGCCTGGAACGCTGAGCTACTCCTCCTATGGCGAGGGCTCCCCCAACCACGTCGCGGTGTTGCAGATTCTCCAATCCAACGGCGCGACGATGACGCACGTGCCCTACAAGGATGGTGGACTGATGGACATCGTTGCCGGTCGGGTGGACAGCTCTCTTGAAGTGACCGCGATGGCGATGCCGCACATCCAAACAGGCAAGCTTCGGCCACTGGCGGTGTCGGCGCGCGAGCGGCTGCCCCAACTGCCCGATGTGCCCACGCTCGCGGAGCTGAATTTCGGGCCGCCGCTTTACTCGTGGAACGGGATCTTCGCACCGACCGGGACACCGCCAGAAGTCGTTCAGCGTCTGGCCGGCGTGATGCAGGGGATCGCATCGAGTCCGGAGTATCGCCAGAAGGTGATGGACTTCACGCAGGTCCCGGTGGGAGGCACGCCGAAAGAGTTCGCTGCCTTCCTGGCCAAAGACTCGGAGGCGTGGGGCAAGGTGATCCTGCAAAGCAACATTCGCATTGAATGACTGATCCTTCCCACTGAATCGAGCTTTTCGATTCGATGCGGGCTGGGTGAGCTGGGGCGGGCTCACACCATCGGCGCGACCCAGCACCTCAACGCAGGCGCCACCGGCGCCGCAGGCAGCGCCGCCTCGATTCCCAGCGCGACGCCGAGCAGCGCGGTGTCCGATGCAGCCGGTCCGGTGAGCTCCAGGCCGGCAGGCAGGCCGTCCTGGGTCTGGCCCATCGGCAGGCTCAGGGCGGGCAGCCCCGCCATGCCCGCGGGGCCCGTATTGCGGATGTAGGCCGAGAAGGCCGAGGCCGGGCGTCCGCACAGGGTGACCTCCACGTCCTCGCCCAGTCGCGCGGCCGTGAGCGGGCTGGTCGGAAACAGCAGCGCGGCAATGCCATGCCGCGCGAAGCAATGGCGATAGGCCGCCTGCATGCGCGGCCGCAATTCGTGGAGCGCGTGTGCGTAGGCCTCGGCGGTGATGGCGCCCGCGCCGAACAGGCGCTCGAAGAGCGGCCGCACGTCGGGACTCACGATCGCGCGGGTGAGCTCGCGGGCGTCGAACGGCCGCCCGTGGCGCGCGAAATAGGCGCCGAGCGCGGGCAGGATCTCGTGCAGTGAGATCGACATCGAGCCCTCCTGAAAGAGTGCGCCGGCTTCGGCCAGATCGCAGGGCACGAGCACCGCGCCGGCGTCGCGCAGACGGGCCAGGGATTGCTGCGCGAGCGTCGCCACGGGAGGGTCGATCTGTTCCCAGAAATAGCCGCCGGGCACCCCGAGGCGCAGGCCCGCCAGCGGGGTCGATGCCATCCGAAGCGGCCCGTCGGCGACTGCATGGTCGATCAGCACGCAGTCGTCCACGCTGCGCGCCATGACGCCTGCGGCATCGAAAGTCGGAGAGATCGGTACCAGGCCGTCGCCGGGCCAGCGACCGGTGGTCGGCCGGAAGCCGACCAGTCCGCACAGTGCAGCCGGCACGCGCACCGAGCCGCCGGTGTCGGTGCCGATCGCCACCGGCGCGGCACGCATGCCGAGCAGCGTGGCATTGCCGCCGCTGGAGCCGCCGCTGATGCGCGAGCTGTCGAAGGGATTGCGCGAGGGTCCGAAGGCGTGGTTGTAGCCGGTGACGCCCTGCGACCACTCGTGCAGGTTCGTCTTGCCCAGCACCAGCGCACCCGCGTCCAGCAGGCGTTGCGTCACGCCGGCGGGGCGGCGTGGCCGGTGGTCGGCCATCCACGGACTGCCGGCGGTGGTGGGGAAGCCGACCACGTCGATGTTGTCCTTGAAGGCGAGCGGGAGGCCATGAAGCGGGCGATGGCCGGGCGCCGGCGGCGGCCCGGCGTCGAGCGCGGCAGCCTCGCGGCGCAGGCGTGCCGGATCGCTGTGGAGCAGGGCGCCCAGCTCGGCGATGGCCTCGGCGCGCTCGAGCAGCGCCTCGGCATAGGCGCTGGCGGCGAGCTCGCCTCGGTGCATCCGTTCGGCGGCTTCGCGGGCGGAAAGATCGGTCAGCGCATGCATTCGGTTCATCACGGTTCAATTTGGGGCGGCGTGGGCGACGAAGTGCATGTTTCGGGCCAATTCGACGAATTCTTGGCCGGAAGAGGCCGAAAAACATATGGCATGGATACTGCTTAAGCTAGTTTTTGTATCCATGAGGCCTCCCCATGTCATTCAAGTCCTTGCGTATCCTGACCGCCGTCGCTGTGTCGGCGGCTCTCTTGGCGGCCCTGCCCGCGTCCGCTGCGGAGAAGGTGTCGGTGCGCCTCAAGTGGCTGGCGCAGGCGCAGTTCGCCGGGTTCTTCGTGGCGAAGGCCAAGGGCTTCTATGAAGAGGGTGGGCTCGATCTGACCATCAACCCGGGCGGCCCGAACCTCAACGTCGAGACCCTCGTCGCTTCCGGCAACGACACCTTCGGTCTGGCCGGCGGCACGGAGACGGTGCTCTTCGCCCGCGAGAAGGGCCTGCCTCTCGTGTGCATCGGCGTGACGGTGCAGACCACGCCCTTCACCTACGTCACCTACAAGGATTCGGGCATCACCAAGGTGAAGGACTTCGCGGGCAAGAAGGTCGCGACCTGGTTTACCGGCACCCAGTACACGCTCTATTCGATGCTGGCCTCCGCCGGCGTGAAGCAGTCCGAGCTGACCATCGTGCCGCAGTCCGGCTCGCTGGCGCCTTTCGTCGAGAAGCAGTTCGACGTCGCCGCCGCCACCTACTACAACGAGCTCAACACGCTCAAGGAACAGGGCCTCGGCGACAAGCTCACGCTGATCAAGCCCGACGACTACGGCGTCATCGTGCAGCAGGACACGGTGCTCGTGTCGGAGAAGTACCGCAACGAGAATCCGAAGCAGGTGCAGGCTTTCATGAATGCCACCATCAAGGGCTGGAAGTACGCGCTGCAGAACAAGAAGGAAGCCATCGACATCGTCATGGCCGCCTCGCCCAGCCTGAACCGCGCCCACCAGGAGGCGATGCTCGACGAGTTCGAGAAGCTGGTGAAGGCCGGCCGCGGCGGAAGCGACGGCATTCTCGCCATCGACCTGCCGACCGTGGAGAAGATGCAGGCGCAGATGGTCGAGTACAAGGCGCTGAAGGCCCCGACCGATCTCGCCAAGGCCTACGACGCCAGCTTCTGGGCCAAGGTGCCGGCCGGCGACAAGAAGTTCTGAGCCGCCAGGCCATGAAGTTCGTGCCCCACGAGGTGATGTTGCCGGCCGCGGCGGATGCCGCGCCGCCGATGCTCGAGCTGGTCAACGTGTGGAAGCGCTTCGGCGAAGGCCAGGCGCAGACCGTGGCGGTGTCCGGCGTCAACCTGCGGATCGCGAAGAGCGAGTTCGTGACGCTCGTGGGGCCTTCAGGCTGCGGCAAGTCGACGCTCTTCAACATGATCTCCGGCCTGCTGCCACCCGACGACGACGGCTCGCTGCTGTTCGGCGGTGCGCCGCAGCGCGACGGCCAGCTGCTCGGCAAGGTGTCCTTCATGCCGCAGCGCGACCTGCTGTTCCCGTGGCGTACGGTGCTCGACAACGCGATCCTGGCGCTCGAGGTGGAGGGCGTCCCGCGCAAGAAGGCGCGCGACCGTGCGCGCGCCATGCTGCCCGAGTTCGGCCTGAGCGGCTTCGCCGACCACTACCCGCACCAGCTCTCGGGCGGCATGCGCCAGCGCGTGGCGCTGATGCGCACCTTCCTGTTCGAGCGCGACCTGCTGCTGCTCGACGAGCCTTTCGGTGCGCTGGACGCGCTCACGCGCAGCCGCATGCAGCACTGGCTGCTCGACATCTGGGCGCGGCATCGGCGCACGGTGCTGTTCATCACGCACGACATCGACGAGGCCATCGTGCTCGGCGACAAGGTGCTGGTCATGACGGCGCGCCCCGGCACGGTGAAGAGCGAGACGGCCATCGACCTGCCGCGTCCGCGTGATCCGTCGATCGTGCTGTCGCCCGAGTTCATCGGGCTCAAGCAACGGCTGCTGGCCGAGATCGAGGAGGAGAGCCGCAAGACTTTCGCCCAGGAGGAGCGCGCCTCGTGACGTCCATGATGCAACGCGCGCTGCGTTCCCCCGTGCTGGCCTTCGTCGGGCTGGCGATCGTCTGGGAGATCGCGGTGCATGCCTTCGCGCCGTCGCCGCGCTACCTGCCGGCGCTGAGCGCCATCGCGCAGGACGCCTGGTCGGTGGGGCCGCAGCTGATGCGCGGCTTCGGCCGCACGCTGCTCGAAACCGTGCTCGGCTTCGCGATGGGAGCGCTGTTCGGCTGCGCCTGCGGCACGGCCTTCTCGTATTCGCGCTGGATGGAGCGCTCGGTGTTCCCGCTGTTCGTGGTGTCGCAGACGGTGCCGGTGGTGGCCTTCGGCGCGCTCATCGTCATCTGGTTCGGCAACTCGCTGCTGGCCAAGGTCATGACCGCGTTCTTCCTGACCTTCTTCCCCGTCACCGTGAACACGCTGCGCGGCCTCAAGTCCTGCGATCCGCAGCGCATCGCGCTGATGAAGAGCTTCGGCGCCGGCGGGCTCCTCATGTTCTTCAAGCTCGCCGTGCCCTCGGCCCTGCCGCAGATCATGGTGGGCCTGCGCGTGGCCATCGGCCTGAGCCTGATCGGTTCGGTGGTCGGCGAATGGTTCGGCGAGACGACGGGCCTCGGCGTGATGCTGATGGAGGCGATGAACGCCGATCTCGTCGTGCGGCTGTGGGTCGTGATGTTCGCCTGCGGGCTGATGGGTGCGCTGCTCTACGGGCTGCTCACCTTCGTGGAAAGGAGGCTCGTATGGTGGCGCAGCGAAAGCTGACGGCATCGCCCGTGCTGCCGGTGATCCTGAGCGTCATCGTGCTGCTGGCGGTGTGGGAGGGCGCGATCGCGCTCTTCGAGATCCCGCCCTTCGTGCTGCCGAGCCTGGGCTCGATCGTGCGTCATGCCTTCACCGACACCGGCCGCCTCGCCGCGGCGCTGGCGGCGACACTCGGCGAGGCGCTGGGCGGCTATGCGCTGGGCAGCGTGCTCGGCCTCGCGGTGGCGGTGCTGCTGCTGCTCGCGCCGCCGCTGGAGCGCATCGTGATGCCGCTGGCCGTGGCGGTGAACGCCGTGCCGACGGTGGCCTATGCACCGCTGTTCCTGATCTGGTTCGGGCTCGGCGCGGCCTCGAAGATCGCGCTGGTCGCGCTGGCGGTCGGCTTCACGATGCTGGTGAATGCGCTGCATGGCCTGAAGCAGGCCGACCTGGCGGCCGTGAACCTGATGCGCAGCTTCGGTGCCGGGCCCCTGAAGATCGTCTGGCGCCTCCGGTTGCCGGTCGCCATGCCCTCGGTGGTGACCGCGCTGCGCATCGGCGTGCCGCGCAGCATGATCGTCGCGATCGTGGGCGAGATGCTCGGCGCCTATGCCGGACTCGGCCGGATGATCTATGAATCGACGCAGCAGGTCGACCTGCTGAGCGTGTGGTCGGCGGTGCTGGCCGCCTCGGTGGCCAGCATGGTCTTCTATGGCCTGCTGGTCTGGATCGACCAGAAACTGGTGTGGTGGAAATGAGGCTCGCCCCCAGGTTGCCCGCACTTCGTGTCGGGCGCCTCGAGTCGCTGCCAGAGGCAGCGGCCCTTCGAAGCCGTCCAAGCCTGCGCAGGCAGGCTTGGAGCCGCGGCTCCTCAGCCCCCAGCCGGGGGCAACACCAGCGGCCCGGCAAAGCCGGTTCCGCGGTGTTCCACGAAAGGGCCTCGCTGCGCTGGCCGAATTGTCTCGTGCGTTGCGTGTCGCGCAGCGCGGTGAAAAGCTGACATGACCATGAACGAATTTCATTCTCCCGTGTATCCGGCCACCGAAGCCGAGCTGCGCGTGCAGCTCGCCGCCTGCTACCGGCTGGTGGCGCACTTCGGCATGGACGACCTGATCTACAACCACATCTCGGCGCGCGTGCCGGGGCCCGAGCACCACTTCCTCATCAACCCCTACGGGCTGCTGTTCTCGGAAGTGACCGCATCGTCGCTGGTGAAGATCGACCTCGACGGCAACAAGGTGGACGAGACCGACAGCGAGGTCAACCAGGCCGGCTTCGTGATCCACAGCGCGATCCATGCGGGACGGCCCGACGCGCTGTGCGTGCTGCACACGCACTCCGACGCCGGCACCGCGATCGCGGCCATGCCGAACGGCCTGTCGCCGCTGAGCCAGTTCGCGATGCGCTACCAGGGCCACACCGCCTTCCACGACTACGAGGGCGTGGCGCTGGAGACCGGCGAGCGCGAGCGCCTGGTGCGCGACCTGGGCCCCCACCACACGCTGGTGCTGCGCAACCACGGCATCCTGACCGTGGGCCGCACGATTCCCGAGGCCTTCATTCTCATGTACTACTTCGAGAAGGCGGCCAAGGTGCAGCTGCTGGCGCAGGGCGGTCTTGCGCCCGGCGAATCGCTGGTGTACCCGCAGCCCGAAGCGAGCGCGCTGGCGGCGCGCCAGTTCACCGAATTCGCCGGCGACATCCTGCCGCCCGGAACCCGGGAGTGGCCGGCGTTCCTGCGCATGCTGGAGCGCACCCAACCCGACTACGGGCGCTGACGCCTGCTTCTTTCCTCAGACCTCAGACAGACACGAATCCCGACCATGCAACTCGAGAACCTCACCTCCTTCATCGGTACCGAAGTCAAGGGCATCGACCTGCGAGAGCCCGTGAGCGATGCCGACTTCGCGGTGCTGCGCGACACGCTCAACCAACGCTCGGTGCTGCTGTTCCGCGGCCAGAAGCTCGACGAATCCCAGCATGTCGCGTTCTCGCGCCGCTTCGGTCCGCTGCTGGGCCATGTGCTGACCCAGTTCCTGAAGAAGGAGCACCCCGAGGTCTATGTGCTGTCGAACGTGTCGGAGAACGGCAAGCCGATCGGCAACCACAAGGAGGGCTGGAACTGGCACTCCGATCTCTCGTACAAGGCCGAGCCCTCGATGGGCGCGCTGCTCTATGCGCTCGAGGTGCCGCCGGTGGAGGGCGACACCTTCTTCGCCTCGATGCATGCGGCCTACGAGGCGCTCGACGAGGACATGAAGGCGCGCATCCGGCCCATGACCGCCACCCACAGCTACGCGAACTACTACGGGCGGGCCTTTGCCGACCGCAACCCGCTGACGCCCGAGCAGCTGGCCGCCACGCCCGACGTGGTGCACCCGCTGGTGCGCACGCACCCCGAGACGGGCCGGCTCTCGCTCTATGTCGGCGAGGACGTGGTCAAGCAGATCGACGGCCTGCCAGCCGAGGAAAGCGCCACGCTCCTCGCCGAGCTCAACGCGCACGCGATCGCGCCCGAATTCAGCTACCGCCACCAGTGGCTGGCAGGCGACCTGCTGGTCTGGGACAACCGCTGCACCATGCACCGCGCCACGCCCTACGACGACAGGGTCTATCGGCGCGTGATGCACCGCACCACCGTGGCCGGAGACCGTCCGTTCTGAATCCTCGAGACCGCAACCGGCCGGCGTTTGCCCACAACCAGAAAGAAGACATGAGCATCGAACCCAAGGAACCCGATACCGCGCAAACCTCGGAGCCGCGTGGGCGCGACCGGCAGCGTGTGAGGGGCGGCGCCACGCTGTCCGACGAGCTGAAGGACACGCTCGAGGACCTGATCGTGAGCGGCGTGCTCAAGCCCGGCGCCCGGCTCGACGAGGCCGAGCTGTCCGAGCGCTTCAAGGTGTCGCGCACGCCGGTGCGCGAGGCGCTCAAGGCGCTGGCCGCCACCGGCCTGGTGGACCTGCGCAGCCGCCAGGGCGTGTGCGTGGCGCGCATTTCGCTGCCGATGCTCATCGAGATGTTCCAGATGATGGCCGTGATGGAAGGCCTGTGCGCCAAGTTCGCCGCGCGCCGGTCCACCGAGGCGCAGAAGCTGCGCATGGGCCAGCTGCACGACGAACTCACGCGCATCCTCGCTTCGGGCGACCACTCGCGCTTCTACGACGTGAACCAGGACTTTCACGACGCGCTCTACGAGGCTTCCAACACGCACTACCTGGCCGAGCAGACCCGTGCGCTGCGCAAGCGCGTGCGCGTCTACCGCCGCTACGTCACCTTCCAGCCCGGCCGCATGGCCGCCACCATCGGCGAGCACGGCGCGATCCTCGACGCGATACGGCGCAACGACCCGGCCGCTGCATTCGCCGCCGCCGTCGACCACGTGAGCCTGCTCGAGGACGACATCGTCGACCTGATCGCGGCGCTCTCCGAGCAGGACACGGGCGTGGCCTGAGCTTCATCCCGCATTGACATCCCATTTTTCGATCCGCATCCCAGGACAACACGCCATGAAACTCCAACTCGAAGGCAAGACCGTACTCATCACCGGAGCCTCCAAAGGCATCGGCCTCGCAGCCGCCCACGCGTTCGCGGCCGAAGGCTGCCACCTGCACCTGGCCGCCCGCGACGGCGTGGCCCTGACGGCGGCGCGCGAGGAAATCTCGAAGGCCCACCCGGTCACGGTGGCGATCCATCCGATGGACCTCGCCGCACCCGGCGCGATGGGCCAGCTTGCCGACGCCGCCGGCCCGGTCGACATCCTCGTGAACAACGCAGGCGACATTCCCTCGGGCCCGATCGAGTCGCTCGACTTCGCCGCGGTGCGCCGCGGCTTCCAGCTCAAGGTGCTTGGCTACATGGAACTCAGCCAGATCTACTACGCCCGGATGAAGGCCGCGGGCGGCGGCGTGATCGTCAACGACATCGGCAACTCCGGCGAGAACTGGGACGCCAACTACATCGCCGGCTCCACCGGCAATGCGGCCGTCATGGCCTTCACGCGCGCGCTCGGCGGCGTCAGCCTGGACGACGGCATCCGCGTGGTCGGCGTCAACCCCGGCCCGGTGGCCACCGACCGCATGGTCAAGCTGATGAAGCGCCGCGCGCTCGACACGCACGGCGACGAGGGCCGCTGGGAGGAGCTGTTCGACAACTATCCCGGCGGCCGCCCGGCGACGCCCGAAGAAGTGGCCGAACTGATGGTCTTCCTGGCCTCGCCGCGTGCGGGCTACATCACCGGCACCGTGGTGACCATCGACGGCGGCATTGCCGCGCGCGGTTCGATCATCAAGACCAGCAAGAGGGTCATCGCGGCCGAGCAGGCGCGGAGGCTCGCGGCATGAGCGCGGTATTGAAGTCCTTCCCCGCGGCACCCGCCGCCCCGGCGACGAACGATGCGGAGACCCGCAACCAGTACTTCGACCGGCTCTTCACCAACCCCGACCTGATGTGGCTGGGCCAGAACACCAACCACTTCCCGCTGCATCCGGCCGTGCGAAAGGCGCTGCACGACGCGATCGACGACGAGAGCTTCCATGCCTATGCGCCGCCGCTGGGCATGGAGGCCTTGCGCACGGCCATCGTGGCCGACCTGGGCGTGCCGGAGCAGTCGGCGGTGGTCACCGACGGCGCGGTCTCCGCGCTGGCGCTGGCCTGCCGCGCCTTCTGTGCCGAAGGCAAGGGTTTCGTCACCACCGACCCGGGCTGGAAGTGGCCGCTCCAGTTCGCGGCCAAGGCCGGCTCGGTGATCACCGAGATCCCGATCTACGGCCCCGAGTACGGCTTCAAGCTTTCGGCCGAAGCGCTCGCCGCGGCGACCGACAAGGACACCGCCGTCATCTACCTGGTCGATCCGAACAACCCGCTCGGCACCGCCTACACCGAGGACGAGATCCGGGCCTTCGCGGACCGCGCGCGCGAGATCGGCGCGATCCTGATCCACGACTGCACCTACCGCGACTTCGCCGACAGCCACACGCTGGCCGCGCGCTTCTATCCGGAAGGCACGGTCACCATCGTGAGCTTCTCGAAGTGGCTCGGCCTGGCCGGGCTGCGGCTGGGCGCGCTGGTCGCGTCGCCCGTGCTGCTGGCGCGCATCCTTCCGCATTCGCAGGCGCCGCTCGGGGCCAGCGTGCTGGCCCAGCGCGCGGCCATCGCGGGCCTGGCCGTGAAGGACGAATGGATGCGCAGCGTGATCGCGCAGCAGCGCGAGAACCAGCGCCTGATCGTCGATGCCTTTGCCCGGCTGCCAGGGTTCGAGGTGCCGGTGTTTCCTTCGCAGGCGAACTTCATCGTGGTCGAGTGCACCGGCGCCGGCGTGACGCCCGAGGCGCTGGTCACCGCGCTCGGCGAGCACGACATCATGGTGCGCCAGGGCACCTACCACACGCCGCGCTTCGGCCACCGCTTCGTGAAGATCTCCACCACCGTGCCGAAGGCCTGGGCCCAGGCCCTGTGCGACGTGCTGCCGCGGGCTGTCGAGCGCGCCCGCAGCCTGCCCGCGACCGCGGCACTTTTCTGAGGAGCGGCGCATGAGTTTCGCCACCACCGCGGACGGCGTCCGCCTGTACTACGAGACCGCCGGCAGCGGCGCGCCCATCGTGTTCGTGCACGAGTTCGGCGGCGACCACCGCAGCTGGGAACCGCAGATGCGCTACTTCGCGCGGCGCCACCAGTGCGTCACTTTCGGCGCGCGCGGCTATCCGCCGTCGGACGTGCCGGCCGGCATGGAGCGCTATTCGCAGGCCATCGCCGCCGACGACATCGCCGCGGTGATGGATGCGCTGGGGCTGGCGCGGGCGCACATCGTGGGCCTCTCGATGGGCGGCTTCGCGACCTTGCATTTCGGCCTGCGCCATGCGGCGCGCGCGGCCTCGCTGGTGATTGCCGGCGCGGGCTATGGCGCCGAGAAGGCGCACGAGGACTACTTCCGCGGCGTGTCGCTCGAAGTGGCGCGCCAGTTCGAGGCACAGGGCTCGGAGCGCTTCGCGCGCACCTACTCGCTGGGGGCGAGCCGGGTGCAGTTCCAGAACAAGGACCCGCGCGGCTGGCAGGAGTTCGCCACCTGGCTCGGCGAGCACGATGCCGTGGGGGCGGCCAACACCATGCGCGGCGTGCAGGCGCGCCGGCCTTCCATCTATGACCTGGAGCGCGAGCTGCGCGCCATGGCGGTGCCCTCGCTGGTGGTGGTCGGCGACGAGGACGACCACTGCCTGCAGCCCGGCATCTTCCTCAAGAAGACCGTTCCGGCCTGCGGCCTCGCCGTCATGCCCAAGACCGGCCACACGCTCAACCTCGAGGAGCCCGCCGCCTTCAACGCCTTGCTGGCCGAGTTCTTCGCCCAGGTCGAGGCCGGCCAGTGGAAGCCGCGCGACCCGCGCGCGCTGCCCAGCCAGATCATGAAGACCGACTGATGAGCGAGGCAGCCCCGGCCCGGGCGCCGGCCCTCCTGCGCGTCGATGCCGACCGGTTGTGGGGCCGGCTGATGGCGCTGGCGCGCTGCGGCGCCACGCCCGGCGGCGGCGTCAACCGCCAGGCGCTCAGTGCGGAAGAAATCGCGTCCTGGCAGGTGATGATCGATTGGGCCCGGTCGGCCGGGCTGGAGCCTTCGACCGATGCGGCCGGCAACCTGTTCGTCGCGCTGCCGGGCATGGACCGCGCCGCACCGCCCGTGCTCGCCGGCAGCCACCTCGACAGCCAGCCCGGCGGCGGACGCTTCGACGGCGTGTACGGGGTGGCCGCTGCGCTCGAGGTGCTGGTCACGCTGGCGGAGCAGGGCGTGCGGCCGGCCGTGGACATCGTCTGCGTGGCCTGGATGAACGAGGAGGGATCGCGCTTCGCGCCCGGCATGATGGGCTCGGAAGCCTTCGCCGGCGTGCGCAGCCTCGAGGCCGTGCGCGCGACGCGCGACGCCGAGGGCGTGTCGGTCGCCGAGGCGCTCGATGCCTTGCATGCGGCCTTTCCCGCTCTGCGGCGCCGGCCGCTCGGCTTTGCGCTGAAGGCGTACATCGAGGCGCACATCGAGCAGGGTCCGGTGCTGGAGGCGCAGGGGCGGGTGATCGGCGTCGTCACGGGCATCCAGGGAAAGAAGACCTTCGACATCGTGATCGAAGGCGAGCGAGGACATGCCGGCACGCTCGCGATGGCGGACCGGCGCGACGCGCTGGCGGCCTTCGCGCGCACGGCCGCGGCGCTCTACAGCGAAGTCGGCGGGCACGACCCGGCCGTCAAGTTCACCATCGGCCGGCTGCAGGTCGAACCGAACGCGCCGTCGGTCGTGCCCGAGCGTGTCACGCTGCGGGTCGACCTGCGCCATCCCGACAACGCGGTGCTGGACCGGCTGGGCGCCCGGCTCGTCGCGCTCTGCGAGACCCACGCCGCGCCGTGCCGGGCCACGGTGACGCGCCTGGTCGACGCCCCTTCCAACCGCTTCGACCCGCAGTTGCAGCGGGCCATTGCCGACGCCGCCGCGCTCGACGCACAGCCATTCATGCCCATTCTTTCCGCCGCCGGCCACGACGCGCGCCACATGGCGCCGCTGTGCCCGAGCGCGATGATCTTCATCCCCTGCCGCGGCGGCGTGAGCCATGCCGAGCACGAGTGGGCCGAGCCCGCGCACGTGGCGGCAGGCGCGAACGTGCTGCTGCGCGTGCTGCTGCCCTGCGCGGGCGTCGAGGAGGGCCTGGCCCGATGAGCGTCGCGACCGATGCGCCGATGGCCGACATGGCCGACCTGCCGGTGCAGCAGCCGAACGCACCGGCCAGCGCTGCGCAGGCGCGGGCGCGCTTCTTCAATTCGGGCAACGCCTTCAATGTGAAGCTGCCCGAGGTGCCGGCGCGCCTGTTCGCGGCGCCGACGGGCGCCGAGTCCGGCGTGTTCGACTGCGACCAGCGCGACGCGCTCGGCTGCGCCTTTCCTGCCACCACGCCGCTCATGCTCGCGCGCTATGTGCGCATCGCTGCCGGCGATGTGCGAGCCGTCGGCGTCGGTGCGACCGCTTCGGTCTGGTACGTGATCTTGGGCGCCGGCCGGGTCGGTGGGATGGCGGAGCCCCTGGCCTTCGGCGCCGGCGATGTCTTCCTGCTGCCCGGCGCCCCGGGCTGCCGCCTCGAAGCGGGGGCGGGCGGCGCCCTGCTGTGGACGGTGGGCAACGAGCCGCAACTGGCCTTCGACGCCTCGCAGCCGCCGGGCCCGGCCGATGCGCCGGTCGAAGCGGTGCACTACCCCGCCGCGGAGATCGAATGCCAGTTGGCGCTGCTGTCTTCGATGGGCAGCCGCGACAGCACCTCGGGCCGGGCGCTGATCTTCTCCTCCGATCGGCAGGAGGCCGCGCGCAATCTCACGCCCACCCTGACGCTGAGCTTCAACACCCTCGCTGCGCAGACCCATCAGCGCACGCATCGCCACAATTCGGCGGCGGTGACGCTGGTGGTTCAGGGGGAGGCCTGCCACTCCATGGTCGGCGGGTCGCATTGCCCTTGGGCTCCCTGGGCCACGCTCGTGACCCCGCCGGGTGCGCCGCATTCGCACCACAACGCCGGCGACGCCGGCGCGCGCTTCCTGATCGTGCAGGACGGTGGGCTGCACTACCATATGCGGACGATGGGCTTCGAGTTCCTCGAGGCCTAGTCTGCGCTGGCGCCGCCGGCGCTCAGTTCCGCCCAGTCGAATTCCTGCAGCAGGACCCGATAGGCGTCGTCGCCGATCACCTCGTCCCGGCGAAGTTCGAAGGCGCGCTGCCGTGCGACCGTGATCGCCCGTCGTCGGAGCGCGCCTGCGGACAATTCGTCGATCGAGGGCCCGGGTCCCGGGCTGGAATGGAGTTCCACCGCCGCGCCGTACTCCTTGCGCAACAGCTTCGCTGTCAGGCTCTCGTCGTCCTTGATCGCGTCGAGGAGTGCGCCATAGGCCTGGATCCGGCCAAGCCGGACTTCTCGGCCGACCGGGTCGTCGTCGGCCAGGCCCATCCGGCGGATCAGCGGCGCCATCGTCAACCCCTGCAAGACCAGGGTGCCGAACACCACGGCGAATGCGCAGAGCAGGATCAGGTCCCGGAACGGGAAAGGCGCGCCGCTCGGGAGCGTCTCGGGGATCGCGAAGGCGGCTGCCAGCGTCACGATGCCCCGCATGCCGGCCCAGGACAGCACCACGCTGCTGCCGAATGTGGGCGCCGCATTCGCTGCCAATCCGGGCCTGGGACGGCGTGCGCGCCAGCGCTTGATCGAGTGATAGCCGAAGACCCAGGCGAAGCGTGCCGCGATCGTCACGCAGAGGACTGCGACCGCCGTGACGATGGCATCGTTGCGCGCGCTTCCGGTCTCGAGTCGGTCCCAGATGGGCCGCAGCTGCATCCCGATGAGCACGAACGCGAATGCGTTCAGGATGAACACCGCGGACTCCCAGACCGTGAACGCGGGCACGCGCATGCGGGCCGGCATCCGCGCGCCGCTGCGCCGCGCCAGGGTCATCGCGAAGGCGACCAAGGTCAGGATGCCTGAAAGTCCGATGGCTTCGGCGGCGATCCAGACGCCGAAGGTCAGGGCGAACTGGACGATCAGCGCGATCGGCACGTCGCGCAGCCGGGTCGTCAGCGAGCCCACCGCATACGCACAACCCACACCGACCACGAGGCTGCCGAAGATGGTCAGCAGGAAGACCGGTGCAAGGCTCGCGAAGCCGAGATGGCTGGCCATCGCGGCCATGATGGCCAGCCGGTAGACCAGCAGCGAGCTGGCGTCGTTGAGCAGGCTCTCGCCCTCGAGGATCTTCAGCAGCTTGTGCGGCAGTCCGACCTGGCGCATCACCGCGGTGGCCGCCGCCGCATCGGGCGGCGCGACGATCGCGCCAAGCGCGATCGCGACCGCCCAGGGCATGCCGGGCACGAGCCAGCGCGCCACGCAGGCGACGGCCAGCACGGTGGCACCGACGGCGGCGATCACGAGGCCGGCCACCGGTCGCCAGTTGCGTCGCAGGTCGCGCAGCGACGTGTCGTAGGCCGCGTCGACCAGCACGGGTGCGACGAACAGCGTCAGGGCCAGGTGGGGATCGAGGGTCCAGTTGGGGCTGTGCGGCACGAACGCGAGCAGGGCGCCGCCGATCGCGAGGAAGGTGGGGTAAGGCGCGCCGATCCGGTTCGCCAGTGCCGCGCGCAGCGCCGCGCCGAGCAGCAGCAGGATGATCCATTCGAAGGTTGCCATGACAATGCGTGGAGTTTGTGGCCAGGCCGCGATCCAGGATACCTTCTCCTGCCGGTCGTCCGCAGCCCGGAACGCCGGGCCGCTGTCGCGCCCGGAAGCCGTGGAGGCCGCAGGGCTGGCGCAGAAGGCGGAGCTGCTGCGCGACAAAGGCTGAGCACGGCGCCGCCTACCTGCGCGAGGCGAACCACTTGTCGTGGATCTCCTCATACGTCCCGTCCTGGTAGACCTCCAGCAGTGCCTCGTTGATCTGCTTGCGCAGCGGGCTGCCCAGCGCCACGACGATGCCGTACTTCTCGGGCCTGAACACGGGGCCCACGACCTGCAGCGTGCCCTTGCCCGACGTGGCGGCCCAGTATTGCAGCGTGGGCGCGTCGAAGACGATGGCCTGCACCTTGCCGCGCATCAGCAGGTCCACGCCCGCAGCGGGATTGGCGATTTCAACGACCGGCAGGTGCAGCCGCGCCAGGTAGTCGGCCGCGATGCTGCCGGGCACCGTCGCGATCGTCTTTCCGGGCAGGTCGCCCGGTCCCGCAATGCTCGAGCGCAGCCGAAGCACCGTCTGCGATGAGGTGACGGTCGCAGTCAGTTGCGCGATCAGCACGATCCCCATCAGCCACACGCACGCGATCACGAGCCGCCTGAGCGCGCCCGGGGTACTTCGCTCGCCATGCTCGCCGGTGGCGATGATGAGCATCGTGTTCCAGACCTCGTTGCCGACTCCGGCCGCGTAGCCTTTGCCGAGTTCCGGATTGCGCCTGTGTTCAATGAACCAGAGCACGTTGGCCCACAAGAACACCAGCACGAGTGCCGCGGCGAACAGCTTTCCGATGGTGCTCCAGGGGATGGCCAACAAGGTCGCGAGGACCGGGCCTTCCTCTTCGGCGCGGACCATGATCTGCAGGCCGGAGTCGAAATAGGATTGCGAAAAGTCGGCAACCTTCTCGCGCTCCGGCGTCATCACGATGGCCGAGACGGCGACGTCCGCATCGCCGCGACGTACGCTCTCCAGCTGCTCGGCGCGCGGCCCCGCGTCCACCCATTCGAACTTCACGTCCATCCGGCGCGCGAGTTCGTTCCACAGGTCGACGCTGAAGCCGGTCAGCCGACCGTCCTGCCAGAACACGAAGGGTGCCAAGGGTCCGGTGGCCACGCGCAGTGGAGCGACGGGTGCTGCGACCGCCTCGGTCGCGAACGCGCCGGCAGCGAACACCAGCGTCACACACATCGTCGCGAGGCGTGCCGAACATCGGGTCATCGTGCAGAGAATATGCACCCTCGCCGCCAGGCGGATTGACGCAGCTCAAGCGCTTGTCTTCAGCGTCGCCTTCAGGAGCTGTTCGAAGCCGGATGACACCTGTTCGGCATCCATGCCCAGCTGCACGTGAACGATCGCGCCGTCGACAGCCAGCGCCAGCGATTGCGCGAGGGCACGCCGGCGTCGTCCCGGCGGCAGCGTCGATGAGATCGCCTCGATCATCTCTTCCTTGTGGATGCGGCTCACCTCGAGCACCTCGTCGCTGGACGTACCGAGTTCCACCGATGCGTTGATGAATGCACAGCCGCGAAAACGCGCGTCGGACCACCATTCCTTCAGCGTCGGAAGGAGTGCCATCGCTCCAATTCTTGCGCTCCCATGCCGGGCCAGCGCGTCCCGGAACCAGTCGATCCACAGTCGGTGCCGATAGTCGAGGTAGGAACGAATCAGGTCGTTCTTGCTCGGGAAGTGCCGGTAGAAGGTGACCTTCGTGACACCGGACGCGGCGATCAGCTTGTCGATGCCGGTCGCTCGAATTCCGTCTCCATAGAAGAGGTCGTGAGCGGTCGCGAGGATGCGCTCTCGCGCGGGCAGCTCGGCAATTTCCTGACTTCTCGATGTGGGCATGGCGCCAGTGTAGACAGCTTCGTCTACATTTGCTACATTGAGGCCATGTAGACGAACCTGTCTACATGCCAAACCCCATCAACCTTGGAGGTCCACGCCATGGAAACTCGCCCGCCGCTGCCGCCGTTCACCAGAGAATCAGCCATCCAGAAGGTCCGACTCGCCGAAGACGGGTGGAACACCCGCGATGCGGCGAAGGTCGCACTCGCCTATACGCTCGACACGAAGTGGCGCAATCGGGTCGAATTTGCCAACAGCCGTGAGGAAGCCCAGGGCTTCCTCGAGCGCAAGTGGCGCAAGGAACTGGACTACCGCCTGATCAAGGAGCTCTGGGCCTTCGATGGCAACCGCATCGCCGTCCRCTACGCCTACGAGTGGCGCGACGACTCCGGCAACTGGTTTCGCTCGTATGGAAACGAGAACTGGGAGTTCCGCGAGGACGGACTGATGCAGCGCCGCTTCGCGTGCATCAACGACATGCCCATCCAGGCTTCGGAGCGAAAGTTCCACTGGCCGCTCGGCCGCCGTCCCGACGACCACCCCGGCCTCAGCGACCTGGGCCTCTGATGGTCCGCCGCCGGCGATCGTCCGGGCGGTGGCGCAGGCCATTGCGCTGAAGGGGGTTGTCGCCCTAAAGTCGCGCCAAACCAGGAGGAGCCAGGATGGCGACCGAACAAGCCGCGTTCGTGTACCGGGGATACCGGGTGCATGCTTTCACCAGTCAATCGCCCTACCGGAAGCTGTGGGCCTGGGTGACCTTCGATCTCGTGACCGGGGTTCAGGGCGGCCATCCGCGCCACCTCGTCCCGGGGGAGTTCTACGACGAGGAATCTGCATTGACTGCGGCCTATGGCTATGCGAGGAGCAGGATCGACAAGCGCGAGGTCTGGGGCTGAATTTGATCTGCCTCAAGACGCGGAACGCAGAACGGAGGATGCTGAGCGATGCGAACTCCCCGGACCGTGCAGCATGACACCCGCGAGCCTGACCATCATCCGCCACGAACACCGCGCGCTGTCGGCGATGTTGCGGTCGATCTCGCTGCTGCTCGACACGCACCGGCGCCGCGGCACCTTGCCCGACTTCGATGCGCTGCAGGCCATGCTGTTCTACGTCGACGAGTTTCCCGAGAAGCTCCACCATCCGAAGGAAAGCGGCTTTCTGTTTCCGAAGCTGCGGGGTCGCACGCCGCACATGGACGCGGTGCTCGATCGGCTCGATCGCGACCACGCGCGAGGCGAGCAGGCGGTACGTGAACTCGAACACGCGCTGCTTGCCTTCCGGCTGATGGGTGGCACTGCCCAGAGGGAGGCCCGCCGGGAGGCTTTCGATTCGGCGGTGAAGCACTACGTGGATTTCTACCTCGAGCACATGGGCGTCGAGGAACGAGAGGTCCTGCCGTTCGCGGAGGCGGTTCTCAAGCCTGAAGACTGGGCCGAGATCGATGCAGAATTCCTGAAGAACCGCGATCCGCTGATCGGCTACGAGGCCGACGAGGCGTACCGGCCGCTGTTCACCACCATCCTCGCCGCCCTCGAACATTCCGGCAACTTCGCCTCGGTGCTCGAAGCGCTCGCCGGCACTGCGAAGCCGCGATTCCCGTCGCAGCATTAGCCAGGTCCGGCTGGAAAGGCTCGATGGCCGGGCTCATGAAAAGCCCAGCGGCTCCCCATGCAGGTCGTAGGCCGCGTAGCGGCCGAAGGCGCCCTGGCGGACGTCGTCGACCATCGCCTCGACGGCGCGCTCGGTCTCGGCGTCGCTCGGCGCACTCCGGCCCTTGCCGGAGAGGCCGGCGACGAACACCACGTGCCAGGCCGCGCCGAGCTCGCGTGCTTCGGCCGCCAGGCCCGCGAAGCTGCCGAGCGCGTCCGGTGCCTTGTCCACGCACATCACCGGAGCGAGCTCGCCGCCCTCGCCGGCCTCGAAGCGGGCCCGTTGCTCGGCACTCGCATCGGCGGGCAGGCTCGCGGCCGCGAAGACGAACAGAAGACGCTGGGGCTCGGGCTGCGATCGGGCGGCCTGCAGCAGGAGCTCGAAGTGGGACGGGTTCATGGCGTTGCCGCTATTGGACCAGCGGTGAATCGGCGGCCTCGAGGTCCACGCCTTCGATCCGGGCGTCGGCCGCGAGCAGCTGCAGGAACTGGCGCGTCGCGGCCACGAAGGCCTGCTGCCGCAGGGCCAGCTCGACCGCGGCGCGCACCGCCTCGAAGGGCCGCTGGATGCCGGGCTCGCGCGCGATGACCTCGACCACGTGCAGGCCGAAACGACTGTGGACGAGGCGCGGCAGGACGCCGACTTCGGCCCGGCCGAAGAGTTCGCGGCCGAATTCCGGCGCGCAGTCGCCGAGCTCCAGCCAGCCCAGCTCGCCGCCCTCGGCGCCGCTCGGGCAGTTCGACAGCGCCGCCGCCTGGGTGGCGAAGCTCGGCGACGCGCTGCCGTCGAAGCAGCGCACCTCCAGCATGGCCATCTCCGCGCGCCTTCGCAGCGCCACCACGTCCACCCCGGGCGTCACCGCGAAGAGGATGTGTCGCACGCGCACCCCCTCGCCGCCGCGATACTGGCCCTCGTGGGCGGCGTGATAGCGCCTGCATGTCTCCTCCGAGGGGTCGGGCAGCGAGATCGAGCGGTCGAGGAGCGCCTCGATCGCGTCGGTGGCGGCCTCGCTGGTCGAACCGTCGACCGAGGCCGCGTCCGCCCGGTCGAGCAATCCGGCAGCCTGCGCGGCCTGGCGCAGCAGTTCGGTGCAGGCGCGCTGGCGCAGTTCCTCGGCCGACAGCAGCAGTCCCGGCGCATGAAGCGCGACACCGTTGACGCGGGCGATGGGCGGCACCCCGAGGGCCGGATCCGTTGCGATGGGTTCGACTTGCATGGGGCTGCCCTCAATCGTTCGCGCCGGACGAACGCGGCTGATTCTGTCCGGGCGGCACATTGAGCCGCCGGCTGCGGACCACCTGGTAGGGCCGCAGAAGGTAGCCGACCGAAGCGAATCCGCTCCACACATGGACCAGGCGGCTGAAGGGAAAGAGAAGAAAGATCGTCATCCCCAGCACCAGGTGGAACAGGTACGGCCACGGCAGGCCCGCGAGCAGCTCGGCGTCGACGGCCCGCAAGGTGAGGATGCGCTGCGCCCAGTCCGCAAGAATCAGCATCACGCTGCCGTCCGAGTGCGCCCAGGAGAAGGGCAGGGTGATCAGCCCCACCACCAGCTGCACCCAGAGGATCAGCAGGATCGCGATGTCGGTCCGGTGGCTGGTGTAGCGGATCCGAGGATCGAACAGCCGGCGGTAGATCAGCATCGACAGCCCGATGAAGCAGAGCACGCCGAAGATGCCGCCCGAATAGATGGCGATCTTCTGCTTGACCGGTGCTTCGAGGAAGTGGCTGTAGAAGGCGTGCGGCGCGAGCAGGCCCACGAAATGCCCGAAGAACAGGAACAGGATGCCGATGTGGAAGAGGTTGCTGCCCCAGCGCAGCAGGCCGCTGCGAAGGAGCTGCGACGAATCGCTCTTCCAGGTGTACTGGTCGCGATCGAAGCGGATCAGGCTGCCGAGCAGGAACACCGTGAGGCAGATGTACGGATAGACACCAAAGACAAAGCCGTGCAGCGTGGTCATGCGCGTTCTCCTTCGACAGGGCGGTCCCTGCGGACGATGTGAATGGGTTGCGGCTGGTCGGGTCGGCCCTGGCCCTTGACCGAACAGCCGTCGAAGACCACCGGCTCCTCCCAGCTGGCGTCCATCGGCTCCTCGGGCGCGATCACCACCGGCTGCGCACTCTCGCCTGCCAGTTCGAGCAGCGCGCCGAGCACGCTGGCGTAGGCACTCTCGCGCTGCTGAAGCGCCGCGAAGATCGCGTTGAACAGGTGCGCCATCTCGGCCAGAAACTGGCGCGCCTCGCGCGGCGGCTGGGTCGATGCGAACTCCAGCACGACCGGCAGGAAATCGGGCAGCTCGTCCTCGCGGACGAAGAGGCCGGCGGCCTCGTAGGTGCGCGCCAGGTCGATCATGGCCGGCCCCCGGTCGCGCGAGTCGCCGTGGACATGCTCGAACAGGTGCAGCGAAGTGGCCCGGCCGCGGTCGAACAGGTCGACGTAGCGGGCCTCGCTTTCCAGCGGGCCGGCGCGGCCGAGCAAGTCGAGCAGCGCGTCGAGTTCGGCCAGCCGCGAAGGCGACAGGGCGCGCTCGTCGTGAAGCGCGCTGCGCAGCGCCTCGAGGTTCCGGCGCAGCTCGTCATCGGGATAGCCGAGCAGGCGGCCCAGCGCGCGCAGGCTCCTGGAAGCCGCGGGTGCATGCTTGAAGATCGACATGCTCAGACCTCCGCCTTGATCGGGATCGTGCGCTTGCGGTGGCCGCCGAAGAGGCTCACATCGCTCGAACCGTCCGAACAGCCATTGCCGAAGGAGAAGCCGCAGCCGCCGCGCACGTCGAAGGTGTTCTCGGCATATTCGCGATGGCTGGTCGGAATCACGAAGCGGTCCTCGTAGTTGGCGATCGCCATGACGTGGTACATGTCCTCGACCTCGGCCTGGCTGATGCCGACCTGCTCCAGCGCGTCCAGGTTGATGCGTCCGTCGACATGCTTCTCGCGCTGGTAGGCGCGCATGGCCAGCATGCGCTCGAGCGCCCGCACCACCGGCACCGTGTCGCCGGCGGTCAGCAGGTTCGCGAGGTACTTGACCGGGATGCGCAACTGGTTCACGTCGGGTATCTGGCCATTGATGCCCACGTGGCCGGCGTTCGCGGCGGCGGTGATGGGCGACAGCGGCGGCACGTACCAGACCATCGGCAGCGTGCGGTACTCGGGATGCAGCGGCAGCGCGACCTTCCAGTCGACCGCCATCTTGTAGACCGGGCTCTTGCGCGCGGCCTCCATCCAGGCGTCCGGAATGTTGTCGATGCGCGCCTGCGCGATGACCGCCGGATCGTTCGGATCGAGAAAGATGTCGAGCTGCGCCTGGTACAGGTCGCGGTCGTGTTCCACGCTCGCCGCTTCCTGGATGCGGTCCGCGTCATACAGCAGCACGCCCAGGTAGCGGATGCGCCCGACGCAGGTCTCGCTGCACACCGTCGGCTGGCCGGCCTCGATGCGCGGGTAGCAGAAGGTGCACTTCTCCGCCTTGCCGCTCTTCCAGTTGTAGTAGATCTTCTTGTACGGGCAGCCCGAGACGCACATCCGCCAGCCCCGGCACTTGTCCTGGTCGATCAGCACGATGCCGTCTTCCTCGCGCTTGTAGATCGAGCCCGAGGGGCAGCTCGCCACGCAGGCCGGATTGAGGCAGTGCTCGCACAGGCGCGGCAGGTACATCATGAAGGTGTTCTCGAACTCGCCGTAGATGTCCTTCTGGATGTCGTCGAAGTTCTTGTCCTTGCTGCGCTTGCTGAACTCGCCGCCGAGGATCTCCTCCCAGTTCGGGCCCCATTCGATCTTCTCCATGCGCTGGCCCGTGATCAGGCTGCGCGGGCGCGCGGTGGGCGTGGCCTTCATTTCGGGTGCCGACTGCAGATGGCCATAGTCGAAGGTGAAGGGCTCGTAGTAGTCGTCGATCTGCGGCATGCTCGGGTTCGCGAAGATGCGCATCAGCAGCTTCCAGCGCGCGCCCTGCCGCGGCTCGATGCGGCCGTTGGGCTTGCGCACCCAGCCGCCGTTCCACTTGTCCTGGTTCTCCCACTCCTTCGGGTAGCCGATGCCGGGCTTGGTCTCGACGTTGTTGAACCATGCGTACTCCATGCCGGGACGGCTGGTCCAGACGTTCTTGCAGGTCACCGAGCAGGTGTGGCAGCCGATGCACTTGTCGAGATTGAGCACCATGCCGATCTGGGCGCGTATCTTCATGCGGCCTCCCCGAGTTGTTGCACCACCTCGGCCCGCTCGTCGCCGCGCGGCGTGTCGAGCCAGTCGACCTTGTCCATCTTGCGCACGACCACGAACTCGTCGCGGTTGGTGCCGATGGTCCCGTAGTAGTTGAAGCCGTACGACAGCTGGGCGTAGCCGCCGATCATGTGGGTCGGCTTGAGCACGATGCGCGTGACGGAGTTGTGGATGCCGCCGCGCTGGCCGGTGATCTCAGATCCCGGCGTGTTCACGATCTTTTCCTGTGCGTGGTACATCATGACCATGCCCGGCTTGATGCGCTGGCTGACGACGGCGCGGGCCGCGATGGCGCCATTCACGTTGTAGAGCTCCACCCAGTCGTTGTCCTCGACGCCGATGGCCTTCGCATCGTCTTCGCTGAGCCAGATGATCGGGCCGCCGCGGCTCAGGGTAAGCATCAGCAGGTTGTCGGTGTAGGTCGAGTGGATGCCCCACTTCTGGTGCGGCGTGATGAAGTTCAGCAGGATCTCGGCGTTGCCGTTCGAGCGGATGCCGTGCATGCCGGCGGTGGCCTTCAGGTTCACCGGCGGCCGGTAGCTGGCAAAGCCCTCGCCGAAGGCCAGCATCCACGGATGGTCCTGGTAGAACTGCTGCCGCCCTGTCAGCGTGCGCCAGGGGATCAGCTCGTGCACGTTGGTGTAGCCGGCGTTGTACGACACCGTCTCCGACTCGATGCCGCTCCAGGTCGGCGAGCTGATGATCTTCCGCGGCTGCGCCTGGATGTCCCTGAAGCGGATCTTCTCGTCCTCGCGGTGCAGCGCCAGGTGCGCGTGGTCGCGCCCGGTCTGCTTCGACAGCGCCTCCCAGGCCTTCACCGCCACGTGCCCGTTGGTCTCGGGCGCGAACTGCAGGATCATCTCGCAGGCATCGATGTCGCTGTCGATCCGGGGCATGCCGCAGGTGGCGCCTTCCTCGGTGACGACCCCGTTCAGCTGGCCGAGCTGGCGCACCTCGGTCTGGGTGTTCCACGCAATGCCCTTGCCGCCGTTGCCGATCTTGTTCATCAAGGGCCCGACCGCGGTGAAGCGCTTGTAGACATTCGGATAGTCGCGCTCGACGACGCTCAGTCCCGGCGCGGTCTTGCCCGGCACCAGCTCGCATTCGCCGCGCTTCCAGTCTTTCACCTCGAAGGGCTGGGCCAGCTCGCCGGGCGAGTCGTGCATCAGGGGCGTCAGCACCACCTCGCTCTCCACGCCGAGATGACCCACGCAGATCTCGCTGAACTTCTTCGCGAAGCCCTTGTAGATCTCCCAGTCGCTCTTCGATTGCCAGACCGGCTCCACCGCCGTGGACAGCGGATGGATGAAGGGATGCATGTCGCTGGTGTTCAGGTCGTTCTTCTCGTACCAGGTCGCCGTCGGCAGCACGATGTCGGAATACAGGCAGGTCGTGCTCATGCGGAAGTCGAGGGTGACCAGCAGGTCGAGCTTGCCCTCTGGCGCCTTGTCGTGCCAGACGACCTCGGTGGGCTTGGCTTCCTCGCTGCCGAGATCCTTGCCCTGCACCCCGTTGCTGGTGCCCAGCAGGTGCTTGAGGAAGTACTCGTGGCCCTTGCCCGAGGAGCCGATGATGTTGGACCGCCAGACGAACATGTTGCGCGGCCAGTTGTCCGGATGGTCGGGGTCCTCGCAGCTCATGCGCAGCGTGCCGTCCCGCAGCGACTGGACGACATAGTCCTTCGCGTCCATGCCCGCGGCCTGCGCGTCGCGCACCACCTGCATCGGGTTCGTCTGCAGCTGCGGTGCCGAGGGCAGCCAGCCCATGCGCTCGGCGCGCACGTTGTAGTCGATCATGCTGCCGCCGTAGCGCGCCTTGTCCGCGAGCGGCGACAGGACCTCGTCGACGCCGAGCTTCTCGTAGCGCCATTGGTCGGTGTGGGCATAGAAGAAGCTCGTGGAGTTCATCTGCCGCGGCGGACGGATCCAGTCGAGCGCGAAGGCCAGCGGCGTCCAGCCGGTCTGCGGGCGCAGCTTCTCCTGGCCGACATAGTGGGACCAGCCGCCGCCGCTCTTGCCGATGCAGCCGCACATCATCAGCATGTTGATGACGCCGCGGTAGTTCATGTCGCTGTGGTACCAGTGGTTCATGCCGGCGCCGATGATCACCATCGAGCGGCCCTGGGTCTTGTCGGCGTTCTCGGCGAACTGGCGCGCGACGCTGATGACCTGGTCGCGCGGCACGCCGGTGATCTGCTCCTGCCAGGCCGGCGTGTAGGGCGTGTTGTCGTCGAAGTCGGCGGCGGCCAGTTCTCCGGGCAGGCCGCGCGCAACGCCGTACTGGGCGGCCTGGAGGTCGAACACCGTGGCCACCAGGGCCTCGCGCTTCTCGCCTTCCTTGCCCAGGGGGATTCGCTGGACCGGCACCGTGCGGACCAGCACGTCGTCCTGCGCGTTGGAAGCGAAGTGCGCGTGAGGGATGCCGCCGAAGTACGGAAACCCGACCCTGGCGACCTGGTCGCCGGGATGCTCGCCTTCGAGCAGCGAGAGCTTGAGATTCACTTCGTGGCCGTTGCGTGCCTCGCGGGCCTCCAGATTCCATTGGCCGGTGTCGGCACGGCCGTCCGGCCCCCAGCGGAAGCCGATCGTGCCGTGCGGCAGCACCACCTTGCCCTGGGCGTCGAAGGCGACCGTCTTCCACTCGGGATTGTTGGCCTGGCCCAGCTGGCCGTTGAAGTCGGACGCGCGCACGTAGCGGTCCGGTACCATCACGGTCTCGCCGTTGGCGAGCCGGTGCTCCTTCAGCATCACCAGCATCGGCAAGTCGGTGTAGCGGCGGGCATAGTCGTCGAAGTAGGCCGAGCGCGGCTGGCCGTTGCCGCCGAAGTAGAAGTCCTTCAGGATGACGTGGCCCATCGCCATGGCCAGCGCTGCGTCGGTGCCCTGCTTCGGATGCAGCCACAGGTCGGACAGCTTCGCGACCTCGGAGTAGTCCGGCGTGATCGCGACGGTCTTGGTGCCCTTGTAGCGGACCTCGGTGAAGAAGTGGGCGTCCGGCGTGCGCGTCTGTGGCACGTTCGAGCCCCAGGCGATGATGAAGCTCGAGTTGTACCAGTCGGCGGATTCGGGCACGTCCGTCTGCTCGCCCCAGATCTGCGGGCTCGCGGGCGGCAGGTCGCAGTACCAGTCGTAGAAGCTCATGCAGACGCCGCCCAGCAGGCTCAGGTAGCGGCTCCCCGCCGCGTAGCTGACCATCGACATGGCCGGGATCGGCGAGAAGCCGATGATGCGGTCCGCGCCGTGCTTCTTGATGGTGTGGACGTTCGCTGCCGCGATGATCTCGTTGACCTCGTCCCAGGTCGAGCGCACGAAGCCGCCCAGGCCGCGCACGCCCTGGTAGTCGCGCCGCTTGGCGTCGTCATGCACGATTGCCGCCCAGGCTTCGACCGGATCGAGCGCCATGCGCGCCTCGCGCCAATGCTGCAGCAGCCGCCCGCGCACCATCGGGTACTTGACGCGGTTGGCGCTGTAGAGGTACCAGCTGTAGCTGGCGCCGCGCGCGCAGCCGCGCGGTTCGTGGTTGGGCATGTCCCAGCGGGTGCGCGGATAGTCCGTCTGCTGGGTCTCCCAGGTCACGATGCCGCCCTTGACGTAGATCTTCCACGAGCAGGAGCCGGTGCAGTTGACGCCGTGGGTGGAGCGCACGATCTTGTCGTGCGCCCAGCGGTTGCGGTAGGCGTCCTCCCATGTGCGGTCCTCGCCCGTGGTGACGCCGAGGTCGCCCGAGAAGCCTTCGCGCGGGTTCGAGAAGTGTTTGAGGCGATCGAGAAAATGGCTCATGAAATGTCTCCGGAAAGAGGGCGCTCAGGGGTTCTTCACGTACGCCGCCGGGCGCAGGTAGAACCACCAGTTGAGAACGAGGCAAAGGGCGTAGAACGCCGCGAAGCCGTACATGGCGATCTCGGGCGTGCCGGCCTTGATCTGCGCGCCGATCACGACCGGCGCGACGAAGGCGCCATAGGCGGCCACGGCCGAGGTCCAGCCCAGCACCGGACCGGCCTGCTGGCGGTCGAAGATCACGCCGATGGTCCGGAAGGTCGAGCCGTTGCCGATGCCGCTGGCCGTGAACAGGACCACGAACAGCACCATGAACAGCAGGAAGTACTGCTCCGGCGCCGGCGACCGGTAGGCCAGCAGCATCACGTAGCCGACCGCGACCGAGGCGGCCACCATCACCGCCGAGATGATCTGGGTGACGATCGAGCCGCCGATGCGGTCGGAGATCCAGCCACCGACCGGCCGCACCAGGGCGCCGACGAAAGGGCCGATCCACGCGTAGGTCAAGGCCGAGGGCGCATTCGGGTTCTTCAGCGTGTGCTGCATCACGCCCGCCGCATCCGGCACATGGCTGATGCCGAAGATCACCGTGATCGACAGCGGCAGCGCCATCGAGAAGCCGATGAAGGAGCCGAAGGTCACGATGTAGAGCAGCGTCAGCGCCCAGGTGTGGCGGTTGCGGAAGATCTCGAACTGCTTGGCGACGCCTTCGGCCATCGTGCCGAAGGCCGTGACCTTCATCATCAGCAGCGTGCCGACGATGATCAGCGGCATGGCCGCCCACATGTTGAGCAGGCCCAGACCGGTCGGCGCCGGCAGGTAGAGATACAGGCCGACGCCCGCGGGCACGAAGGACAGCGTGTAGAGCCAGATGATCTTGAGGAAGGCGACGAGGGTGCCGCCGGTGTCGGGCGACACCGTCTTCAGGTTGTTCATGCCGAACCAGCACACGGCCGCCAGCGGAACCAGGGACAGCAGCCAGGCGAAGCCGGCGTTCTGGATCCAGGTCGGCGTGCCGGCCAGGATCTTGCCGAAGATCCAGCCGCTGTCCTTCACCAGCGTCATCGGCTCTCCGCCGAAGGCGCCGAACAGGCCCACCGTCATGACCAGCGGGATCACGATCTGCATGCTGGTGACGCCGAAATTGCCGAGGCCGGCATTGAGGCCCAGGGCCGTGCCCTGCAGCCGCTTCGGAAAGAAGGTGCTGATGTTCGACATCGAACTCGCGAAGTTGCCGCCGCCCACGCCCGACCACAGCGCCATGAGCTGGAAGGCCCAGAGCGGCCAGTCCTTGTGCTGCAGCACGATTCCGGTGCCGATGGCGGGGGCCAGCAGCATCGCGGTCGTGAGGAAGATGGTGTTGCGCCCGCCGGCGAGGCGGATCAGGAACGAGGCCGGGATCCGCATCGTCGCGCCGGCCAGGCCCGCGATGGCGGTCAGCGAGAACAGCTCGGCCTGGCTGAACGGGAAGCCCAGGTTCAGCATCTGCACCGTGATGATTCCCCACATGCCCCAGATCGCGAAGCCGCACAGCAGGCAGGGGACCGAGATCCAGAGGTTGCGGTAGGCGATGCGCTTGCCGGTGGATTCCCAGAAGGCCTCGTCCTCCGGACGCCAGTCGGGGATGTCGGTGCCGGTGGAAGGGCGCGGGGCCGCGCCTGCATGGGGAGTGGTGTTCATGAAGGGTGCCTGCGGAGGTTGGTGGGATCAGCCCTTGAGGCTGAAGTCCCGTGCGTGCCGGCCCATGACCTCGGTGCCGCGCACCTCGGTCCAGTACATCCAGATCAGCGAGACCCAGACCACGCCGTACATCAGCATGAAGGCGCTGGAACGGATGCCGGTGATGTCCATTAGCGCGCCGAACATGATCGGAAGGACGAAGCCGCCCAGGCCGCCGGCCAGGCCGACGATGCCGCTGACGGTGCCGATGTTCGACGGGAAGTCGTCGGCGATGTACTTGAACACCGACGCCTTGCCGAAGGCGAAGGCGATGCCGAGCACGAACATCAGGCCGGTGAAGGCATAGACGTTCAGGCCGAGGTGGAAGGTCTTCGGCCCGTCCACGGTCGCCACCGTGAAGTCGGTCTGCGGATAGCTCAGCAGGAACAGGCAGATCCAGCTCACCCACATCACCCACCAGGTGACCGAGTGCGCGCCATGGCGGTCGCTGAGCCATCCGCCCACTGCGCGCAAGACGCCGCCCGGCAGCGAGAAGCAGGCGGCCAGCAGCGCGGCCACGCGGATGTCGAGGCCRAACTCGCCGATGTAGTACTGCACCATCCAGAGGCTCAGCGCGACATAGCCGCCGAAGACGATGCTGTAGTACTGGCAGTACTTGATGACCTTCGGGTCCTTCAGCGCGCGCAGCTGGTCGACGAAGCGGGTGTTGCTCGGCACCAGGTGCGCGGGGTCGCTGGCGCTGAACATCCAGAACAGGAGCATCGCGCCGAGCATGACGGCCGCGTAGACCTGCGGCACCATGGCCCATCCGAAGGCCACCACCAGCGCCGGCGCGACGAACTTGTTGACGGCCGCGCCCGAGTTGCCGGCGCCGTAGATGCCCATCGCGAAGCCCTGCTGGTTCTTGGGAAACCAGCGTGCGACATAGGGCGTGCCGACCGAGAAGGAGCCGCCGGCCAGTCCCACGAACAGGCCGATCACCAGGAAATGCCAGTAGGCGGTGGCGTAGCTCATGAGCCAGATCGCCGGCAAGGTGACGGCCATCAGCAGCGTCATGACGATGCGGCCACCGTACTTGTCGGTCCAGATGCCCAGGGGCACGCGGACCAGCGATCCGGCCAGCACCGGCATGGCGGTCAGCAGGCCGAACTCGGTGGCATTGAGGCCCAGCGTCTTCTTGATCGGAATGCCGATCACGCCGAACATCATCCACACCATGAAGCACACGGTGAATGCCAGCGTGCTGACCATCAGGACCGCCAGGGCCTGGCTCTTCTTGCTCATTGTCGCGTCCGCTCGTTGTGCATGAGAGGACTCTAGGGACCGGAGGCCCGCGGCGGCATCCTTCGGAGTGACTGCCGGCCGGAGGCACAGTGACGAGGCGGCGCACGCGCCGCATCGTCATGAAGAACTACCGACGCGGGAGAATGCGAGGCGCTTGCGCTGGATCAACCCAGGCCGTGCGCGACTGCGATAACGGCAGCCTGCACGCGCGAACTCACATCGAGCTTGCGCAGGATGTGCTGCACGTGGATCTTCACGGTGGTTTCGGCAATGCCGAGCGCGCGGGCGATCTCCTTGTTGCCCTGGCCCCGGGCGATCTTGCCGAGGATCTCCTGCTCGCGCGGCGACAGCGAATCGACGGCGGAAGCAGGCGCCTCCGGCTCGGCCACCGCCGCCGGGCGCGGCGCCGCCGCGCTCCGGTAGGCATCCACCAGCTTGCTGGTCATTTCTTCCGCGATCACGCTCTCGCCGCGCATGGCGCGCCGGATGGCCGCGGACAGCACCTCTCCCTCCACCGTCTTCAGCAGGTAGCCGCAAGCGCCGCCACGCAGGGCGCCGGCGAGGTCTTCGGCGTCTTCGCTCACGGTCAGCATCAGCACGCGCGCTGCCGGTGCGGCCTCGCGCAGGGCCGGCAGCGCATCGACGCCGGTGACGCCGGGCAGATGGTTGTCGAGCAGGATCACGTCGGGCTGCAAGGCCTGCGCGCGCCGCTGAGCCTCGCCGGCATCCGCGGCGTCGCCGACGACTTCGAACTCTGCATCCCGCTGCAGGAGCGCGGTGAGCCCGCGACGGAAAAGCGTGTGGTCGTCGACGACCAGGATTCGGATTTTGCAGGTCAAGGTGTTCAAGGCAAGGTCAGAACCACGGAACTGCCGTGGCCCAGTCTCGAAGATACCTCCAGGCTGGCGCCCATGCGCTCCGCGCGCTCCGCCATGATGCGAAGGCCGACGTTTGTTTCGTCGACCGCCCCGGCTTCGGTCGCGAAGCCTCGGCCGTTGTCCCGTACCTCCAGCCGCCATTGCGGCTGCTGCTGGACATCGAGCCACACGTGGGAGGCGCGGGCATGCTTGCGGATATTGGACAAGGCCTCCTGCACGATGTGCAGCACCTGGATCTGCGTCGCGGGCTCCAGCGGCATGCCCTGTCCCAGCATCTGCAGGCTGGCCTGCAGGCCGGTCTGGTGCTCGAACTTGCGCAGCGTCGTCATCAGCGCGGGCTCGATGTCTTCGGTATTGGCCCGGGTGCGGAAGTGGAGGAGCAGTTCGCGGACATCGCCATAGCACTCGCGCACGCCGACATCGATCTCGTCCAGCACGTGCTGCGCCTGCTGTTCATCGCCGCTGGCCATCGAATCCCGCATCAGCTGCACCTGGATCTTCAGGAAGGCGAGCGCCTGGGCGATGGAGTCGTGCAGCTCCCGCGCCAGGAAGCCGCGCTCCTCCGAGATGGCCGCCTCCAGGCCGAGTGCGTTGAGCCTGAGGTTCTCCATGGCGCCCGCAAGATGGACCGTCAGGGATTCGAAGAGCGAGCGCTCGGCCTCGGAGACGGCCACCCGCGCGTGGAAGAAGAGGTCCACCTCTCCCATCAGCCGGTCGTGGAGCCGGATCGGCACGGCCACCACGGTCTCGAAGCCTGCCTGCGCGCAATGGCGCATGCGAGCCGGCGCCATGGCCCGGATCGGGATCACGCGGGCGCCTTGGGGCGCGGCTGGCGTACCGCACTGGCACGCGTCCGCCTTCACGCAGCGCTCGGCTTCGACCATGGCCGTCGGCAACCCTTGCGAGGCGAGCATGAGGTAGCGGCTGTTGCTCTCGTCTGACCAGCGCAAGGCCACGCCGTCGGCCCGGGCGATGCGCGCGAACTCCCGCGTGAATCCCTGCGCCACCTCGTCGAGCGTGGTGGCCTTGTTGACCAGCGTGGTGATCTCGTAGAGGCTTTCCAGGCGTTCGCGCTCTTTCTCCAGCTGTGCCGTCTTCTCCTGCACGCGGCTCTCGAGGTTTCGGTACATCGATTGCAGCTGCCCGGCCATGCCGTTGAAGCCCGCGCCCAGCGTGCCGAACTCGTCCGTGGTGGCGCAATCCACGCGGGCGCCGAAGTCGCCGGCCTGGATGCGATGGATCGCTTGCTTGAGCAGGCCCACCGGCTCGAGGATGAAGCGGTATCCCGTGTGGACCAATGTTGCCGCGCCGATCAGCGCCATGCCCAGCATGGCGACCTGAAGCAGGTGCATGATCGACGTCCAGCGTGACAGATGAGACTCGATCGCGGCAACGAACATGTCGACGTGGGACGCGAAATCCGCGGCGTTCTGGCCCAGCGCCCTCGCGGCCTCGGGTCCGGGCGCGTCTGCGAGAAGGGAGCGGAACCTGGCCCACTCGCGCTCGACCTCCGAGAATCGCAGGCGGACCTGGTCGTCCCATGGCACGAACAAGGGCCGCTCCGGATCACCGAGCCGCAGCAACTGAATGGCGCGATCGAATTCGGCGAGCTGCCCCGGCAAGGCCTGCGTGTCGGCGGTGCCGGCCGATAGCGCCATGCGGTAGGCCTGCATGCGCATGCGTCCGGCCTCGTTGACGGATGCTGCGCCCCCCTCGATCTGCCACGACATCCATAGCAGGGCGCCGATCGAGCACATCGCGACGAAGAGAAAGGGCGCGGCGGCCAGGCCGAGCTTGGCGCCGAGGGACCACTGCGGCGTCGATTTCATGCGAACCAGAATAGCCTCGCACCCGCGCACTTTGCTTGAGGCAGATCAATGAGTGACGCAGGACTTCGATGCGCCTGCGGCGAGCTCACAGGGTATCGAGATCGTAGAGATTCGTTGTCCGCGGCCCGCCGTCGATTCCCTTTGCCGTGCGCATGGCGTCAGACATCCCCGACACCACGGTCGCCCACTCCTCGCGAGTGAGCAAGAGATCCATCTGAAGGTGCAACAGCGTGTCCTCCCGCTCCAGATGGCCACGCATCAATCGGGCATGCTCGGACAGCAGGGTTTCAACCGCATCGATGGCCTCCGCATCCCCCGATTCGACGAGGCGCAGTGCGGCCTTTGCCTGGGCGAGCAAGGCGTCGCAGCGCTTGCGATCGAGTTCCAGCCCGTCCAGCAGTTCGTCGGCCTCCGGGGACCTGCCGCGCAGGATGTCGAGCAGAACCACGCCTTTTGGCCGATGCGTGGCCTCGTCGAAGGTCTGGAGGCGGTCGACGAGCTCGAGGGGCCGGGCCGTGATTCGATGACGCTTCCAGTCATCGGCGTTCAATGCCGCGCGGATCCGATCCAGCAACTCGCGGATGCGGGCGTGCTCGGCCCGCAAGACGATCCATGTGCATTCTGACGCCAGCATGCGAGGCCCTCTTCGATCGTTTGGAGCTCGTCCAGTGGGTGTGGTTGGCTGTTGCGCCGAGCCTCATAAGACAGCATAGGAAGTCTGGCAGGCAGCACAAGGCTGCCCGGCGGTCTGTTAACGATCGCTCACACTATTTCCATTCAATCGGTGGCACGGCGTCCGGCCGTCGCTCCTTGCGCCAGCGCAAATCGGGATCCCGCGCCAGGACGCAAACTGCATTCAGGAGAATCCCCATGCCGAACCCGTCTCGCCTCCTGATCGGGCCGAACAGGCTCGAAGGCGATCTGTGCCTGATGGACCCGCCGCGCGGCCTCGTCGTCTTCGCCAACGGCAGTGGTTCCTCGCGCACCTTCGCGCCGCCGATCGAGGGTCGGGGAGCGCGCCGCGCATGGCTTGATCCAGCGCCGGGAGTCACGTGCCGGCGAGCCGAGGAATCGACCCGCTCGCCGGGTCCGGCTTCAGTGGCCGCAGCCGCCCAGGTGGCCGCAGGCCGTGCAGAAGTCGCAGCCGTCCTTGAGGATCATCGTGGCGTTGCCGCACTCCGGGCAGCGGGCGCCCGGCATCGGCGCGGGCTGGTCGGAGGCCTGCGCGGGCGCCTGCAGAATGCCCATCGCCTGCACCGGGTAGCCCTTGGCGTCCAGCACGCCCAGCATCGCGTAGCGGTGGATGATGAGCCGTGCCATGTAGGCGACCGTCGACGGCCAGACCTGCTGGCGTTGACGGCCGCTCGGCAGGCCCGGCACGGGGGCCATGAAATGGCCCAGCGGCTCGGCGTAGTTGAGGAGCTTGCGCAGCTTCATGCCGATCCACGCCGGATCGAGCACGCGCATGTCGAGCGACAGCACGCGGGCCAGTCCATCGAGCGCCTTCGGGTAGTTGCCGGAGAGCCCCATGGCGCAGGGCCGGGTGACGCGGCCGCCCTGGGCGTCCGGCAGCCAGACTTCCTTGAGCGTCAGCGTGAAGGTCTCGTCGCTCGCCGGATTGTGGATGTCGACCGCCCAGGCGAGGGTTCCGTTCGGGCCGGTCTGCGGCTCGCCGCGGCTGAACAGGGCATCGATCACCGGGCTCGGCGGGTCCTCCTCGTCCTGCCACAGGCCCAGCTGCTCGCAGCGCCAGCGGATCACCGCCGCGGTGGCCGCCACGACGCCGGGAAACTGGCGCAGCTCCCCGTGCGGCGGGAAGGGCATCTCGAATGAGCGCTCCTCCTGCACCGTGGCCAGCAGCTCCAGCTTGAGCCGCACCCAGGTCGGATCCTTCGCGCGCAGGTCCATCGACAGGGTCTTGGCCAGCGCGCCGAGGCCGCGCGGCTGCTCGACGCCGTTGACCCAGGCCTCGAAAGGCGCCGGCTTGCCGCCCTCCGACAACTCGCCGACGAAGAGCGCGAATTCGCCGTACGGGTGCCGGACCATGTAGGACCAGGCGGCGTTGCCCGCCGGCAGCTCCGGACGCCCGGGCCAGCGCAGCGACGCCAGCACCGGCCGCGGCATGCGCTCGAGGATCAGGCGCGCGTTCAGCGGGCCGGCATCGACCGCCATGGGCTCCTGCGCGAGCGGGCCGCCCTGGGGGCTCAGGACGGCGCCGAGCACGGCGTTGGGCCGGTAGGTGGCCAGGCCCTTGAGCCCCGACCGCCAGGCCCGCAGGTACAGGTCCTTGAAGTCCGCGTAGGGATAGTCGGCCGGCACGTTGACCGTCTTCGAAATGGCGGTGTCGACCAGGGGCGCCACCGCGGCGACCATCTCCACATGGGCCTGGGCGCTCATCTGCAGCGCGGTCACGAAGGCCGGGGGAAGCGGTGCGTCCGCGCCCTTCAGTTGCCGGAACAGGCGCCATGCATGGTCCTCGACCACGTGCTCCTCCCAGGTGCCTTCGGGCGTGCGCTTGCGCCGGGTGTAGGTCCAGGAGAAGGCCGGCTCGATCCCGTTGCTCGCGTTGTCGGCGAAGGCCAGGCTGATGGTGCCGGTGGGCGCGATCGACAGCAGGTGCGAGTTGCGGATCCCGCCGGCCCGGATGCGTGCGACGAGCGGGCCCGGCAGCCGCGACGCGAAGGTGCCGCGGCTCAGGTAGAGGTCGGCGTTGAAGAGTGGAAAGGCGCCGCGCTCGGCCGCCAGGTCGATCGACGCCTCGTACGCGGCGTCGCGCAGGACTTCGGCGATGCGGCGCGCGGCTTCGCGGCCGGCGGCGCTGTCGTAGCGCAGGTTCAGCATCGCCAGCGCATCCCCCAGCCCGGTGAAGCCGAGGCCGATGCGCCGCTTGCTGCGGGCCTCCGCGTGCTGGCGCTCGAGCGGCCAGAAGCTGATCTCCAGCACGTTGTCGAGCATCCGGACCGCCACGGCCGCCAGCCGCGCGAAGGCCTCCTCGTCGAAGCGCGCCTCGGGCGCGAAGGGCGCGCGCACCAGGCGCGTCAGGTCGATCGAGCCGAGGCAGCAGCAGCCGTAGGCCGGCAGCGGCTGTTCGCCGCAAGGATTGGTGGCCGCAAGGGTCTCGCAATAGGACAGGTTGTTGTCTTCGTTGATGCGATCGAGGAACAGCACGCCGGGCTCGGCATGGTCGTAGGTCGAGCGCATGATCTGATCCCACAGATCGCGGGCGCGCAGCGCCCGATAGACCCACAGGCCGTCTTCGCGCTGGCGGGCGCCGCCGGCCCGAAGCCGCGGTCCGGGTGCCGCCCGGTGCACCAGCTCGAAGGGCTGGTCGTCCTGCACGGCCTGCATGAAGGCATGGGTCACGGCGACCGAAATGTTGAAGTTGGCCAGGTCGCCCTGGTCCTTGGCATGGACGAACTCCTCGATGTCGGGATGGTCGCAGCGCAGGACGCCCATCTGCGCCCCGCGCCGTGCACCCGCGGATTCGACGGTCTCGCAGGAACGGTCGAACACGCGCATGTACGACACCGGCCCCGATGCGCTCGACCGGGTGCTGGCGACCCAGGCGCCGCGCGGCCGGATGCGCGAGAAGTCATAGCCCACGCCGCCGCCGCGGCGCATGGTCTCGGCGGCTTCGGTCAGCGCCACGTAGATGCCCGGATGGCCGTCCTCCTCGGCGGAGATGGCGTCGCCCACCGGCTGCACGAAGCAATTGATCAGGGTCGCGGAAAGATCCGTTCCGGCCGCCGACTGGATGCGTCCCGCGGGCAGGAATCCGTCCTGCAGCGCCTGCAGGAAGCGCGGCTCCCAAAGGGCGCGAAGCTCGGCCTTCTCGGCCTGCGCCAGCGCCCGTGCCACCCGGCGGCGCACGTCGTCGATGCTGCGCTCGCCGTCCTTGGCGTACTTCTCGAGCAGCACCTCCTGGCTGATCCGCTGCGCGGGGAGCGCCGGCGTCGCCATCGGATTCTTCAGGGCATCGGTTGTCGTCATGGGCCTTCGGTCCGCAAGCACGGCGTCACATCATGCGTCGACTCCCGGGCCTTCGTCCAGATGGCCGCGCCTACGGGCGGCTTGCCGGGGCCCCGTTCTCCCAGCCGGCGTCGCTGATGTGCCTCGCGTAGACCGCCAGCACGATGCGCTCGGAGTGCACGAGGTAGTCGTTGAGCGCCGCGGCGGCGCCCGCGTAGTCGCCGGCTTCCGCCAGCTCCAGGATCTTCACGTTCATGTCGACGTAAGGGGCGTGCAGGAACTCGGGATCGCGCAGCAGCCCGAAGGCCAGCCGCAGCTCGGCCAGCACCGGTGCGAACAGCTGGTTCAGCCGCTCGCTGTCGGCCAGTTCGACGATGGCCATGTGGAAGGCCATGTTCGCGGTGCCCACGCCCAGCCAGTCGCCCTCGGCGCGGCAGCGCAGCGAAGTCTCGACCGCCTCGCGCATCTTCTTCTTGGCCGGATGGCGCGGGTAGGCCTGCGCGAGCGCCTGGCACTCGATCAGCCGGCGCACCCGGTAGATGTCGATGATCGACGCGATGCTGGGGATGGCCACGAACACCCCGCGATTGGGCGCGTGCTTGACCAGGCCGTCCTTGGTCAGCATGCGGAACACCTCGCGCAGCGTGTTGCGCGAGATCCCCAGGCTGTCGCTCAGGACCTGCTCCGACAGCCGCTGGCCCGGCGAGAACTCACCCTGGGTGATCTTCAGGCGCAGCTGCTCGGCCACACGCTCGCTGAGCGTCTGGATGGCGGGAGAAGGGGGCGTGGCAAGGCTCATTGGCCCCAGGTTGTAACCGATGTTTCCCCCAGATCCCCCTTCACTGCTCAACAAGATTCGGGTTATTACTTAGAAATTGGCACGCAAGTTGCAAGCAAATTTCATCGGATTGTTCAACAATCCAATGCCTTTGACTCAATCCATTATTCCTTCTGTTGAGTCATCCACCCTTCATCCAGGAGTAACTGCCTTGCCTACCGACATCAACCTGTGGCCCCTGCTCGGGGTCGCCGTCATCATCGCGGGGTTCATCCTGCGCTTCAATCCGATGCTGGTCGTGATCGTGACCGCCATCGTGACCGCCTTGGCCGCTCACTTCCCGGTCGACAAGATCCTGGCGACCATCGGCACCGGTTTCATCAAGACGCGCAACCTGCCGCTGATCATCCTGCTGCCGCTGGCGGTGATCGGGCTGCTGGAGCGGCACGGGCTGCGCCAGCACGCGCAGAACTGGATCAGCACGATCAAGTCGGCGACGGTTGGCCGCCTGCTGATCGTCTACCTGGGCGCCCGGCAGCTGACGGCCGCGATCGGCCTCACCAGCCTGGGCGGACACCCGCAGATGGTGCGGCCGCTGCTGGCCCCGATGGCCGAGGGCGCGGCCGAGGCGCGCTACGGCAAGCTGCCGGACCGCATCCGCCACAAGCTGCGCGCCTACGCCGCGGCGACCGACAACGTCGGCCTGTTCTTCGGCGAAGACATCTTCGTGGCCTTTGGCGCCATCGTGCTGATGACCACCTTCCTGCGCGAGGCCGGCGTCGACGTCGAGCCGATCCATGTCGCGCTGTGGGGCATCCCGACCGCCACCTGTGCCTTTCTGATCCATGCCTGGCGGCTGCGCCGGCTCGACCGGATGCTGGCGCGCGAACTCGGCGGCGATGCGCCCGCCGCTGACGGCCTCGTCGCCGTGAAGGGCGCCTGATCATGACGCTCTCGATCGTTCACCTCTACTATCTGGTCGGCGCCATCCTCGCCATCACGGCGCTGATGACGCTCAGGGACCGCCAGCATCCCAAGCGCTATTCGAGCGCCTTCTTCTGGGGCCTCTATTCGCTGGTGTTCCTGGTCGGCGACCAGGTGCCGCCGGTCTGGGTCGGCGTCGGCGTCGTGGTGATGGCGCTGATCGCCGCCTTCGGCGGTGTCGGCGTCGGCCGCCAGAGCGATCGCAGCGCGGCCGACTACGCGGCCAGCGCCAGGCGCCTGGGCAACAAGCTGTTCATTCCGGCGCTGGCGATCCCGCTGGTCACGATGGTCGGCACCCTGTCGGCCAAGTACCTCGTGTTCGGCGGCACGCCCCTGCTCGACCCGAAGAACACCACCCTGGTGAGCCTGGGCATCGGCTGCCTCTTCGCGCTCGGCCTGGCCTGCCTGCTCACCAGGGAAACGCCGGTTCAGGGCATCCGCGAGTCGCGCCGCCTCACCGATGCGCTCGGCTGGGCGCTGGTGCTGCCGCAGATGCTCGGCATGCTGGGGCTGGTGTTCTCCGATGCCGGCGTGGGCAAGGCCGTGGCCCACATCACGACCAGCTACATCAACATGGACGTGCGCTTCTTCGCCGTCGCCGTGTACGTGGTCGGCATGGCGCTGTTCACCGTCATCATGGGCAACGGCTTCGCGGCCTTCCCGGTGATGACCGGCGGCGTGGGCGTGCCGATCCTGGTCGGCATGTACCACGGCAACCCGGCGGTGATGGCCGCCATCGGCATGCTCTCGGGCTACTGCGGCACGCTGCTGACGCCGATGGCGGCGAATTTCAACATCGTGCCCGCGGCCTTGCTGGAACTGCCCGACAAGAACGCCGTGATCCGCGCCCAGGTGCCGACCGCGCTCACGCTGCTGACCTGCAACGTGTTCCTGCTGTACTTCCTGATGTTCCGCTGAGGTTGCCGTGATGAAGATGGACCTCAACAGCGACCTCGGCGAGAGCCTGGGCGCCTGGCGCATGGGCGACGACGAGGCGATGCTCGGCATCGTGAGCAGCGCCAACGTGGCCTGCGGCTTCCATGCCGGCGACGCCGCCGGCATCCTGCAGACGCTGCGCCGCGCGCAGGCGCTCGGCGTGGTGGTCGGTGCCCACGTCGCCTACCCCGACCTGGCCGGCTTCGGCCGCCGCAACATGGACCTGGCCAGCGCCGACCTGGTGGCGGACGTGATCTACCAGATCGGTGCGCTCCAGGGCCTGGCGACGGCCGCCGGCACCGCGGTGCGCTACGTCAAGCCGCATGGCGCGCTCTACAACACCATCGCGCACGACCCGCGGCAGGCGCGCGACGTCATCGCCGCCATCCGCGCGATCGATCCCGGGCTGGCGCTGGTCGGCCTGGCCGGCTCGCCGCTGCTCGGCTGGGCCCGGGCGAGCGGGCTGCGCACGGTGGCCGAAGCCTTCGCCGACCGCGCCTACATGCCGGACGGATCGCTGGTGTCGCGCCGCGAGAAGGACGCCGTGCTGCACGATCCGCAGGAAGTGGCGGCGCGCATGCTGCGCCTCGCGACCGAGGGCGTGGTCGAGGCCATCGACGGCAGCAGGGTGCGCATCGAGGCCGATTCGATCTGCGTCCATGGCGACAGCCCTGGCGCGGTCGAGATGGCGCGGCAGGTGCGCAGCCTGCTCGAGCGCTCGGGCGTGGCCATTCGCCCCTTTGTTGATGCCGAAGCCGAAGCCGGAGGCACAACGCGATGATGCGATTCCTGCCCGTCAACCTGGATGCGCTCCTGGTCGAGCTTGACGACCTGGCGCAGACGCTGGCCCTGCTCGCATCGCTGCAGGCCGAGCCGATCGCCGGCATCGAGGAACTGGTGCCCGCGGCGCGCACCCTCCTGGTTCGCTATCGCCCCACGATGGTGTCGCACGAGGCGCTCGTGGCGCGCATCGGCGGCCGCAGCTTGCACACGCCGGTGGCGCGCGCGGCCACGCGGATCGAGATTCCCGTCGACTACCAGGGCGAGGACCTCGAGGCGGTGGCGCAGATGCTGGGGATCTCGCGCGAAGAAGTGATCCGCCGCCACACCGGCAGCGACTACAGCGTGGCCTTCACCGGCTTCGCGCCGGGCTTCGCCTACCTGAGCGGCGGACACCCGAGCCTGAACGTGCCGCGCCGCACGACGCCGCGCACGCGCATCCCGGCCGGTGCCGTCGGGCTGGCGGGCCCGTTCAGTGGCGTCTATCCGCAGGCCAGCCCGGGCGGCTGGCAGATCATCGGCGTGACCGCGACGCCGATGTGGGACCTGGGCCGCGAGGTGCCGGCGCTGCTGCAGCCCGGCTTCAAGGTCCGCTTCGTGGACGCGTCCGGCCGGCAGCCGGCGGCCCCGCCGACGGCGCGGATCGCGCCGGTCGAGCAGCCGGTCGCTTCCTTGCCCGGCGGCGCCGCGCTGCAGGTGCTGGCCACCGGCCTGCAGGCCCTGTTCCAGGACCTGGGCCGGCATGGCCAGGCCGGGCAGGGCGTGTCGGCCTCGGGCGCCATGGACCCGGGCGCCTTGCGCGCAGCCAACCGGCTGGTCGGCAATCCCGCCGACACGGCCTGCCTGGAACTCGTCTATGGCGGCTTCCAGTTCGTCTGCCGCGGCGAGGCCGTGGCGGCCTTCACCGGCGCCGACGCGCCGGTTCGCCTGGTGACCGCTGCCGGCGCCGCACTGAACCTGCGCCGCTACGAAGCCGTGGCGCTGTCAGACGGCGACACCGTGACGCTCGGCGAGCCCGTCGCCGGCATCCGCACGTACCTCGCGCTGCGCGGCGGTTTCGCCGTGGCGCCGGTGCTGCGCAGTTGCTCGACCGACACGCTGGCCCACGTCGGGCCGCCGCCGGTCCAGGCCGGCGACCTGCTGGGCGTGCGACCGGTCGCACGCGGCGCCGTGGTCGGCCTGCCCGAACCGGCGCCCGCCGACCTGCCCACCGCAGGGGGCGTCGTCGTGCTCGACGTCGTGATGGGCCCGCGCACCGACTGGTTCACGCCCGAGGCGATCGCGCTGCTCGCGAGCCAGTCGTGGACCGTGACGCCGCAGTCCAATCGCGTCGGGCTGCGCCTGGCGGGCGAACAGCCGCTGGCGCGCGCCAATCCCGGCGAACTGCCGAGCGAAGGCACGGCGCTGGGCGCCATCCAGGTGCCGCCGAGCGGGCAGCCGGTGCTGTTCCTGGCCGACCATCCGTTGACCGGCGGCTACCCGGTGATCGGCGCCGTGGCCCCGTACCACCTCGACCGCGCCGGGCAGATCCCGATCGGCGCCAGCGTGCGCTTCAACCCGATCCGCGCCTTCCACCCGTCCACCCTTTCCGTCTCGAGAGACACCCCATGAAAAAAGTCCTGATCGCCAACCGCGGCGAGATTGCCGTGCGCATCGTGCGCGCCTGTGCCGACTACGGCGTGCAGTCGGTCGCCGTGTATGCCGATGCCGACCTCGATGCGATGCATGCGCGCATGGCCGACGAGGCCTGGGGTCTCGATGGCCAGCGGCCGGCCGACACCTACCTCGACATCGACAAGCTGCTGACCGTGGCGGCGCGCTGCGGCGCCGACGCGGTGCACCCGGGCTATGGCTTCCTCTCGGAGAGCGCGCGCTTCGCGCAGGCCGTGATCGACGCCGGGCTGACCTGGATCGGCCCGCCGCCCGCGGCCATCGAAGCGCTGGGAGACAAGGTGCAGGCCCGCAAGATCGCGCTTCAGGTCGGCGCGCCGCTGGTCGCCGGCACCTCGGAGCCCGTGCGCGACGCGCAGGAGGTCGTGGCCTTCGCCGAGAAGAACGGCCTGCCGATCGCCATCAAGGCGGCCTTCGGCGGCGGCGGGCGCGGGCTCAAGGTCGCGTGGCGCCTCGACGAGGTCGCCGACCTCTACGAATCGGCGGTGCGCGAGGCGGTCACCGCGTTCGGCCGCGGCGAGTGCTTCGTCGAACAGTTCCTCGACCGTCCGCGCCATGTCGAGGCGCAGGTCATCGCCGACACGCACGGGCACGTGGTGGTGCTCGGCACGCGGGACTGCTCGCTGCAGCGGCGCAACCAGAAGCTGGTGGAAGAGGCACCGGCGCCGTTTCTCAGCGACGCCCAGCGCGAGCGCATCCACCAGGCCGCGCGCGATGTCTGCGCGCGCGCCGGCTATGTCGGCGCCGGAACGGTCGAGTTCCTGCTGAGCCCCTCGGGAACGATCTCGTTCCTGGAGGTCAACACGCGCCTGCAGGTGGAGCATCCCGTGACAGAGGAAACCACGGGCATCGACCTGGTGGTCGAACAGCTGCGCATTGCCGACGGCCTGCCGCTATCGGTCACCGGGACGCCGGCGCCGCGCGGCCATGCCTTCGAGTTCCGCATCAACGCCGAGGACGTCGGCCGCGGCTTCCTGCCGGCGCCCGGCCCGGTGCGCCTGTTCGAGGCGCCCTCGGGCCCCGGCGTGCGCGTCGACACCGGCGTGCTGTCGGGCTCGACGGTGCCGGGCACTTTCGATTCGCTGATGGCCAAGCTCATCGTCACCGGTTCCACGCGCGCGCAAGCCATCGCCCGTGCCCGCCGTGCGCTCAAGGAGTTCCGCATCGAAGGCGTGCCCTCGGTGCTTCCTTTCCATCGCGCGGTGATGGAACACGCCGACTTCGTCTCTGCCGATGCCTTCAAGGTCCACACCCGCTGGATCGAGACCGACTTTGCGAACACGCTGGCCGCGGCGGTGCGGCCCGAGCCGCTGGCGGAGGTCGCGCTGGTGCGCACGGCGCTGGAGATCGATGGCCGCCGGATGGCGCTGGGCCTGCCGGCCGGACTGCTGCGCGGGATGCAGTCCGCGGGCGGCGGCGAATCGCCAGCGGCTGTCGATGCCACGGTCGCGGCGGACCCCGCCGCTGTTCCCGCACCGATCGCCGGCACCCTTCAGTCGTGGAAGGTGGCCGACGGCGACACCGTCGCGAAGGGCGACGCGATCGCATCGATGGAAGCCATGAAGATGGAGATGCAGGTGACGGCGCATCGCGCCGGGCGCATCGCCCTCAAGTCGGCGCAGGGCGACTATGTCGCCGCGGGTGTGGCGGTCGCGCTGATCCATTGAGGCCGGTCAAGATGCCCTCGGCACGGGCAACGCCGTGTGGTGGTCGTCGATCAACGACCGCTGTGACGGATCACGTCGATGGTGTGCTCTGCGCAGGTGCTGCGAGGGCACAGGTATCCGTGCTGTGACGATCACAAGCGAATTGATCACGATCCAGAAGGCAGCGAAGTCCATGGCCCACACCCGCCGCGGCATCTGGACCGACGGCGAGGGGGCTGGCGCCGCGCAGGCTTCAGCCCCTTGGCGATATAGAAGGCCGGCAGCTTGTGCGAACAGCATTTGCACCAACGCGCAGACCCCAGGTTGATGGTGTTGCACGCATCGCAAATCTCTGCCGTGGTGCCGAGTCGCAGCATCGCGAGATCGATGAGGCTTCCGAAGGCAATCGGCGAGGGGTCGGCCAGGGGCTCCGCGACCGCGTTCATTTGGAAGCTCCTTGGCCTGGCGTCGACCGGGGATCGTTCGAATTCGTCATTTGGTGCTCCTGAGGGTCCAAATGTGAAAATCGCACATTTAGAGTGCTTTTGTCTTAGAGGAGCAGCCACGCGTTTGTAAGACGTGAGCCCGTCTTTCTGTGAGTTCGTTCAAGGTTTGCGCTACGCGCCTTGGGGCACGGCGGTTGTCCCTCACCCTGCGTTCCGTTACACCCCGTGCCTGAACTGGACGCCTTCCATTCCGCGTCCTATTGCGGCGAGCTTCTGGTCGAGCAACGAATTGAGCTTGTCCTCAAGTCGCTGCTCCAAGTCAGAGGCGAACAGTTCGACCAGGCGAGGGTCCGGCTCCGGGATTGGCACGATGCGGCCGTCCCTGATTGTCACAAGCGTGTGACCGGGTCCCAGAATGAGCCGTTCTGCCTCGAAATACAGCGGCGGCCGCACAGCGACGTGCTGGACGCGCACATGCGCCTTCCTGCCTCTGGGGTCGATGCTGACGACCTCGACGAAGGTCCCGCCTTTGCGACCCAGGATTTCGACGGGCGCTTCGAAGCGCTGGCCCGGCTGCCATTCATGGTTGTGGGACTTGGCATTGGAATCAAGGATGACCGCATTCGGGTCGGCCGGCTGGTGGATGAGGACCGTTGGGCGCGCGAGGCCCGCGTCGAACCCGTCGTCCATCCGGAACTCGACGATGAGGCCTCCGACCTCCGCAGCCACGAAGCCGGCGTTGGTCCCGGGGCCCAAAGCGTTGAGCTCGACGTCATAGACTCCGCTGCTGGCAATGTTCGGTGGCCGGAAGATACGGGCCTGAGGAATCCAGTTCGCGCGCATCATGTTAGCGGCGCAAAGGAGCGGCCCGCGAGGTGAAAAGCGGTGCCCGCTGTCGCTGTTGACGTTCATCGCGCTCATGACGTCGTAGTCGTCGTAGTACTCGCCCAACTGTGACCAGGACATCAGCCTCCGGTCCGAGGTATCGAAGGAGTGCTCGAACCCCAGCACGTGGCCCGTCTCGTGGGCGAAGAACGTGAGGTTCTGGTCTTCGGGCCCGCAGAGCACGCCACTGCCGGGACCGCAGCTGCCCGCATCGCCGAGCGGGGCGTTGAAGATGGCTACGACGCCGGCAACCTCTGACCGATTGACGCCGAAGGCATCGATTGCGCCTTGAATCTTGTCCCAGCGACTGGGGTGTGTTGCAAGGAATGTCGCCTGGGTCGTATTCAGGGTCTTCCATTCGGCGACCCATGAGCCATCCAAACTGATGTTCGCGAGGCTGGTCTCCAGCCAGTAGTCATTGAGACCACCGGTGCCGCGGGTGACGAACATATCTTCGTAAAAGGCACGGTCATGCTGCTGGGTGCCGGCAGTGTCCGAGAACTTCACGAGCAGTACGGCAAACTTTTGCGGGCCTGAGACGTTCATGGCGACCTCCTGGGGAGGCCAGCATCATCAACTGGCTCGGCTGAGCTTGTCGTCCCCCCAAGGGAGGGCCACTGCCGTCGCCATCACTCTGCACAGGCAATCTGGTGCCTGGAACCCTGTTGATGTCGTGGACCAACGAGATCGCAGAAAGAGAATCGCCGCCGCACTCGAAAAAGTCTGAGTCAATGAAGGCGGATTCGAGCTTCAGGTGCTTGGCCCACAAAGTGGAGATGCGCATCTCAAGCAAAGTTCTTGGGGGTATGCCATCGCTGTCGCTCGTTTCAACGGTTGCCAACCGGTCCAGTGCGCGCAGGTCGATCTTGCCGTTCGGCAAGGTTGGGATGGCGTCAATGACGACGATTCGGTCGGGCATCCGGAGGGAGCAGTGATGCCAACCACCTTAACAGGGGCTGTAATCAGCGCGACAAACGGAGGGGGAATCCGATGCCCCAGTGCATTCATGACCAGCCTCCTTGGAAGCGGCGGACGTCATCTTGCTCCAGGTGCGCCGCGCCGGCAACGGCGAGCGGACGCCAACGTCGTCTTGCGGCCGATGCAGCGGCACAATCGCCCGAGCCGTGAGGCGGGACCCGGCCAACTGGGGACTTTCGGGGGGCCGAGCATCTCCGACGGCGATTGCAGGGAACAGGTTTGGCTGCTAGACTGGCATTAACGCAACCCTTAACGGATATTGCTATATGTCATTGAGAGCATCAGACATTGTTCCCATCAGCGAAGCGCGCGCCCGGCTCACCGAGCTGGCCGAAGACGTGGTGGGCAGCGGCTCTGAGAAAGTACTGACCAAGAACGGTGCGAGCTACGTGGCCTTGGTCGATGCACGCCGGCTGGACTACTATCATGCGCTGGAGTCGGAGCACGCCAACCTCGTGCTGGCTGAAGACGCCATCACCGGCCTACGGCAGGCCTTGGCGGGGCAGTTCGTGTCTGACGAGGAACTGGACCAGGCACTCGGCGTCGCATCGGCGCCGTGAGCATTCCCGTCAACGCGAGGGTTCGGGCGGTTCCGAACTTTTTGGTATGCCTGCACACTGCACGTATCTTCATGGAGGAACAGGACGCCGCTTCTGCGTCGGTGCGCTTCAAGAAATTGCAGGTCGAGGTGGTGAAAGCACGGGCACTTCTCTCCTTTGCGCCCACGAGCGGCCGACCTGCTCGATTCCTTGACGCCAGGTCGGGTTGGGGGCAGTTTCAAGCGGAGCAGGCAAAGCAAATTGCCCGAGCACTTGGCCAGCCCGAGCTGCGGGAGCTGGTGCTGGCTCGCCACGTAGTGCTCTACGCCCATTCCGAGCGAGAAGTGGTGTTGCTCTCAATACGGCACGAGCGCCAGTTGGGTTACGGATTGCCCAAGCCATCCACCTGACGAGTACTGAGGAAGACTTGACCGGCCGCAGCCGGCCCAGGAGCGGACCCGGCGCGGATGTAGGCGTCACTGCGTGGACGGCGTGCGTCACCACGGAATGCGGCCGGCCCAGATGTCGCGGTACATCACCCAGTCGCCCGCCAGGCTATACAGAGGGCGCTTGAAGGTCGCCGGCCGATTCTTCTCGAACACGTAGTGACCGACCCACGCAAAACCGTAGCCGCACAGCAGCGCGTACAGGATGTACTGCAGCCGCCCAGTTGCTACGAGCATTGCCAGGCAAACCAGGGCCAGGGTGGAACCGACGAAGTGCAAGCGGCGGCAAGTGCGGTTGTTGTGTTCCCCGAGGTAGAAGGGGTAGAACTCGGCGAAGGTCTTGCAGGACTTGGGGTCTGTCGTGGGGGCATGACTCGTTGTGGTCGTCATTTCTCGCTCCTTAGCGCCAAGACTTGGCGCAACGTGTACAGCGTCGGCTCCGTACCAGCACCGCGTAAGCAGCCAACCTCCAGGCTAGATTCTCTGGGGCACTGTCCGATTTGTCACTGGTGATGGCGTCTGGGTGTTCGGGAAAGGGGCATGGACAAGGCTGCACGCGGCCAAGACCATCCACTCAATCAAATGCACCTGCACCGGCGCTGGCCCTCGATGAAGGCACTTTTCAACCGATGAGGTCGATTGCAAGCATGGCTGAGAATCTCCGCATGCCCCACGCCGTCTCCCACCTGCGCGCCGCGCGTCTAGCGCGCAGCGCCAAACCCTTTCTCGCCCGTGGTGGTTTCAAGCGCGAGCGCTGCGCGGACTGCCGGTTGGTACCCAGCCACTGCATGTGTGCTTTTCGCCCTTCGCTGACGACACGCGCAGGGGTGTGCCTGCTCATGGCCGACATAGAGCCGCTCAAGCCGAGCAACACGGGCTGGTTGGTCGCCGATGTGGTGCCCGATACCTTTGCCTTCGGCTGGACGCGCACCGAAACCGACCCCGCTCTTCTGGCCCTGCTGGGCGACCCGCAGTGGCAACCCTATGTGGTGTTTCCGGGCCAGTACGCGGCGCCCGAGCGGGTGGTGCGCACCGTTCAGCCGCCTGACAGCCTCCGTAGTGATGCCGAAAAGCGCCCGCTGTTCATTCTCCTGGACGCGACCTGGTCCGAGGCCCGCAAGATGTTCCGAAGAAGCCCTTACCTGGACCACCTGCCGGTGCTAAGCCTAGAGCCTGACCAGATATCGCAATACAAGCTGCGCCGCTCCGGCCGCGACGACCACTTCTGCACCAGCGAGGTGGCCGCCCTGTGCATGAACCTGGCGGGCGAACGCGTTGCCGAGCAAACTCTGGAGGCCTACCTGGCGGTATTCACCCATCACTATCTGCATGCGAAAAATCAGCAGCCCATTGCGTGGGAAGGCACTGCGCACCAGCGCTTGCGGGAGGTGTCTCTGCTGCTGCCATCGCGCGCTGCCACAGAGTCAAGACGAGATGAACCTACGGTGCCTCCTGGTAGTCGCGCCGCCGTGAACGGCCACTTCAGACGCTCGGCGCTGCCTGAGTAACATGGTCATTGCCTTGTGAACTTCACCACGCGGCCAAGGGCAGAATGCGGGCCAGGAGCGGAAGTCCCAGGGACGCGCGAGCTTCACCTGTAGGCGAGGAACACAACGGCGCCGCGCCCGGCCCGCAGCGCACGAATTTACCCACTAAAATGACGTTTTGTCGGGTAACTTCCGCGATGCCGCTCCCGAACCCTCTCTTTCGCCTGCAGGAACTGGCCTTCCGAACGCAGTACGCTGAACTGAAGGAGCGTAGTTCGTCCGGCGCACCACTGCTTCCCGGTACGCCCGGTACGCTCGTCAAGCGCGACGGTACGGGCTACGCCTACTGGTACAGGGTCTACTACCCGGTGCCCGGGACAAAATCGGAGCAACTGATTGCCAAGGACGGCGACCGGGATGCGCTTGCCGAGGCCGAGCGGCAGATTGAATTTGCGCAGTGGGCGAGCGCGCAGGTCCGCAACCTCCGGACTCTTGGTTTTCAGGTGGCCGACAAGGGGGTCGCCAGCGTCCTGGTCGAGTTGCACAATCGGAACCTGCTTGAGGCGGGCCTCGTTCTGGTTGGAACACTGGCATACATGGCCTGGCTCAATGAGTTGGGTGCAAAAGTCGTTGCAGGGCGAACCCAAGATGTGGACCTTGCTGCACGCAAGCACCTCAAGTTGGGTGCGCCGCAGTCATTCCTCGACGCAATGACAGCGACAAGGCTGGGCTTCTCGCCGGTGCCGGGCATGCCTAGCCAGGCGCCATCGACGTCATTGAAGTTGAAAGGGCGAGAAGGCCTACGCGTCGACCTCTTGGTCCACGGCAAGGA
>NZ_JBFUCJ010000033.1:0-58951 GCF_056405295.1 Variovorax sp. P1_H2
CCACGAGCCGGCCGACACGACGTGCGGCTGCGGCCAGCCGATGGTGCGCGTGGGTGAGGACGTGAGCGAGCGGCTCGACGTGGTCCCGGCCGAGTTCTTCGTGCATCGCCACGTCCGCGGCAAGTGGGCGTGCCGGTGCTGCCAGACGTTGGTGCAGGAGCCCGTGGACCCGCAGATCGTCGACAAGGGGTTGCCCACGGCGGGCCTGGTGGCCCATACCCTGGTCGGTCGCTTCATCGATCACCTGCCGTACTACCGGCTGGAGCAGATCAACGCCCGCTCGGGCGTGGCGACGCCGCGCTCGACGTTGGCGAACTGGGCGGGCGCCGCCGGCGCTGCACTTGCGCCGCTGTACGACGCGCACCGCGAGTTCATCCTCGGCGCGCGCGTGCTGCACGCCGATGAGACCCCGGTGAGCCTGCTCGATCCCGGCGCCGGCAAGACGCGCAAGGCTTATGTGTGGGCCTACGCGCGAGGCGCCTTCGACCCGGTGCCGGGCGTGGCTTATGACTTCTGCATCAGCCGGGCCGCACGCCATCCGGTCGCGTTCCTCGGTCGATGGCGGGGGACGCTCACCTGTGACGACTATGGCGCCTACGATGTCGTCTTCAAGCTYGAAGACCGCATCGAAGCCGGATGCCTCGCGCACGCGCGACGCAAGTTCGACGAGTTGCTGAAAACGGGCGCSAGCGCGATCGCCACGCCSGCGCTRCAGCGCATYGCCGCGCTCTACCGMATCGAGCAGGAGATCRCGCAGCTCACAGCCGACGAGCGGCTGGCCGCGCGCCGCCAACGCAGCCAGCSGCTGTGGGACGCGCTGCATGCGTGGRTGGTCATCGAACGCCAGCGCGTGCCTGAKGGCGGCGGSGCTGCCGGCGCGCTCGACTACAGCCTCARGCGCTGGGCCGCGCTCGGCCGCTTCCTGGTCGACGGCGAGGTGAGCATCGACAACAACCACTGCGAAAACTTGATCCGTCCCTGGGCGATGGGTCGAAAGGCATGGCTGTTTGCTGGCAGCGAGTTGGCGGGTCAACGCGCAGCCGTCGTCATGAGCCTCGCGCACTCGGCCAAGCTGCACGGTCACGATCCCTGGATCTACCTCAAGGAYGTGCTCGAGCGGTTGCCGCTGCATCCCAACCACCGCATCGAAGAGCTGTTGCCGCATCGGTGGTGTGCACCAGAGCCCGCGACGACAGCGCCATGAAGAACATCCAAGCATTGATCGACGACGGCGGCGAGATCACGCTCGGAGCGCTCCCGCCCCATGAATGCGCAGCCACCGCCGCCGACGGCAACAACGCCCTGGCAATGCTGGTACGCCGAGACGGTGAAACACTCAACGCGCTGCTCAAGCGGCTCGATCGAGCCATCGGTATGTATTACGACGACGGTGAAACCGTCGACGAGGTCAACGGCCCCTGATCTGCGATCGTCTGGCAAGGTGGGGCGGCCGGTCGCTTACGGCGTTTCCTGGTCAGGGCGTGATGAAGCCCGAGCAGGCTGAGCTGAAGCGTCTGAGGAAAAAGAATGCCAAGCTCAAGATGGAGCGTGACCCGCTCAAAAAAAGGGCGGCGGCCCACTTCGCCCGGGTGTCGACGTGAGATTCGGCTTCATGGCGAAGCACAGAGGGGCCTGGGTCTCCGCAGGACCGCGGTGCTCGAAGCGCCATCGCCGACAACGTGCTGGACCGTCAGTCCCGAGCCGATGCACCCAACCAGAAGTGGGTGGCCGACTTTACCTGCATCTGGACAGCTGAGGGCTGGCTGTACACGGCGGCGGTGCTCGACCTGTACTCGCGTCGCATCGTCGGTTGGTCGATGCAGGAGAGCATGACCTCGCAGCTCGTTGCCGACGCGCTGATGATGGCGGTGTGGCGCCGGGGCAAGTCAGTCGCTTTGCTGCATCACTCGGACCAAGTAAGCCTTGGCTTCCACGAGCCGTGGGTACAAGCAGCCCGGCGCCGGGCTTTCTCTGCCAGTATGCCGAGTGCTGCACAGACCAGCTTCGCATCGATCGTCTCGGACATCGCCTCCCCACGATCCAGCGGCTCGCCTGCTCGCCAGGTCCATCACCACGGCCAAGTGCAGCCAGCCCTCGTCGGTTGCAACATACGCGATGTCGGCCACCCAGGCCCGGATCGGTTGYGCGCCATCGAAGCGACGATCCAGGAGGTTGAGTGTCACAGGCAAGCGATGCCCCGAGTCGATGGTGACTGCCCAGGCCCGCCGATACACCGGACGTAGCCCTTGGCGCTTGAGGCTTCGGCGCACCCGCTCGGCGCTGACGCGCTCGCCTTGCTGGTGAAGCTGCTGCGTGATGCGCGGTCGACCATAGCTGCCTCGGCTGTTGCGGTGCGCGAGCTGGACCTTGCTATCCAGAGTCTTGTTTGTGAGGACCCGAGCGCTGGGCGCTCGCACGCGCCACTGGCGGTACGGTGGGTGACCGTCCGACTCAAGCCCGAGAAGTCCCCGTGATATGCCAGCGCGCTCCGTTCGATTCAGACCAACCCCCGCTTCGAAACATTCGACTGGATGCGCTTCGAGGCGCTGCCTAGACTGCGAAAGCTTTCAATTCAATGGAGACTAAATGCTCGATCAAGCCCTCGCCGGCATCAAGGTACTCGACCTGTCTCGGATCCTCGCGGGACCGTGGTGTACGCAGAACCTGGCCGACCTCGGGGCCGACGTTATCAAGGTGGAGCATCCCGGCCGCGGCGACGACACGCGCCAGTGGGGCCCGCCCTACATCGAGGAAGACGGCGGCGCGGCCCGGTTGTCGTCCTACTTCAGCTGCTGCAACCGGGGCAAGCGGTCCGTCGCGATCGACTTCTCCGAAGAAGCCGGCGCGCGCCAGATCATCGAATTGGCCAGGGACGCCGATGTGCTGGTCGAGAACTACAAGGCGGGCGCGCTGGCGCGCTACGGCCTCGATCACCAGACCCTTCGCGCCATCAATCCGCGATTGATCTACGTCTCGATCACGGGCTTCGGCCAGACCGGCCCGATGGCCGACAAGCCCGGCTACGACTATGTGTTCCAGGGCATGGGCGGCCTGATGAGCTACACCGGCCACCCCGATGGCGAACCGGGCGCGGGGCCGCTGCGCACCGGTGTCGCGGTGGTCGACCTGTCGACGGGCATGTATGCGACCTCGGCCGTCCTGGCTGCGTTGTTCCAGCGGCAGGCGACCGGGCAAGGCCAATACATCGACATCGCGCTGCTCGACGTCGCGGTGGCGCTCAACGCCAACCAGGGAGCCAACTACCTGGTGTCGGGCGTGAACCCGCAGCGCAGCGGCAACGCGCATCCGAACTGCGCACCGTACGAGGTGTTCCGCTGCGCCGACGGGCACCTGATCCTGGCGATTGGCAACGATGCCCAGTTCAAGCGCTTCTGCGAGGTTGCCGAGCGCGCCGATCTTGCGGTTGACGCGCGCTTCGAAACCAACCCGGATCGCATCCTGAATCTGCCTGCGCTGCGCACCGTGCTGACCGAGCTGTTTGCCGCTCGCACGCGCAGCAGCTGGACCCGGGCCTTCGACGAAGCGGGCGTGCCATGGGGCCCGATCAACAGCCTCGAAGAGGTCTTCGCCGACCCGCAGGTGCGGCATCGGCGCATGGTGCAGGTGCTCATGCATCCGGTGCTGGGCGAGATCCCGACCGTGCGCAATCCGATGCTCGGCACGCACCCGCTTCCAGCCCGCGACGCGTTGCCGCCTCCCGCGCTCCCCGACCCCACGCCGCATGCGGCGACCTGGGCCTGACTCGCCGATTCACACGCCATCCATCGAAAGACGAAAGAGACATGAAGAAAAGAGCAATGCTCGCCTTGAGCTTGGCATTCATCGCCGCCGCGATGCCCGCGCACTCTCAAAGCTACCCCGACAAGCCCGTGAAGCTGATCGTTCCGTACGCGCCCGGCGGCACGACTGACCTGCTGGCGCGCATCATCGGCACCCGGCTCGGCGCGATCCTGAAGCAGCCTTTCGTGGTCGAGAACCGGCCTGGTGCCGGCGGCTCGGTGGGCTCGGCGCATGCGGCCAAGCAGCCGGCCGACGGCTACACGCTGGTGATGGTGGTCGAGAGCTCGCATGCGGTGAATCCGAACGTCTACGCCAAGACCGCCTACGACCCGGTCAAGGACTTCGCGCCGATCAGCAACATCGCCGACGTGCCGAACGTGCTGGTGGTCAACCCCGGCTTCCCGGCCTCCGACCTGAAGGGCCTGGTGAAGGAGCTGAAGGCGAATCCCGAGAAGTACTCCTTCGGTTCTTCGGGCAACGGCGGGCTGAGCCATATCAACGGCGAGCTGTTCCAGCACGTCACGGACACCCGCATGCTGCACGTACCGTACAAGGGGCTGGGTCCTGCGCTGTCGGACCTGATGGCCGGTCAGGTGAGCATGGTCTTCGACAATATTCCTTCGTCCGCAGGGCTCATTCAGGGCGGGCAGGTCAGGCCGCTGGCGGTGGCGGCGAAGCAGCGGCTCAAGCTGCTGCCGCAGGTGCCGACCTATGCGGAGGCCGGCTTTGCGGACATGAACAATCCGTCCTGGTTCGGGATCGGCGCACCGGCCGGAACGCCCGGGAAGATCCTCGACACACTCAACGCCGCGGTGCGCCAGGCGCTCGCCGACCCTGAAGTCGCCGCCGCCATCGAGAAGCAGGGCGCGATCCCCAGCCCGATGTCGCGCGTCGACTTCGCCGGACTGGTGGCGAGCCAGAACGAACGCTGGAAGAAGGTCATCCACGACATCGGCTTCGAGAAGCTCTGAAAGACCACCATGGCAGATTTCCTCCTGCATCATGCAGCCGTCGCCATCGATGCCGAGGGCATCGCTACCGTCACGCTTCGCGAAGCGAAGTCGCTGAACATCCTGGGCACGCCGGTCATCGCCGACCTGACAGCGGCCATGCGTCGGCTGGTCGGCGATGCAAGCCTGCGCGCGGTGGTTCTTCGYGGCAGCGGCGACAAGGCCTTCGTCGCCGGCGCCGACATCAAGGAGATGGGCGCGCTGGAGGTCGCCTCGGCCCGGACTTTCATCGACAACCTGCGGCAGTTGTGCGAAGCCGTGCGGCAGTCCCCTGTGCCGGTCATCGCCCGCATTCCCGGCTGGACCCTGGGCGGCGGCCTCGAGCTCGCCCTGGCCTGCGACATCCGCATCGCCTCGGACCAGGCGCACTTCGGCATGCCCGAGGTCAAGGTCGGCATTCCGTCCATCATTCATGCGGCCCTTCTCCCCCGGCTGATCGGCCATGCCCGCGCCAACTGGCTGCTGCTGACCGGTGAAACCATCGATGCGCGGCGGGCCCTGTCCTGGGGGCTGGTCGATGCGGTCGTCGCGCCCGAGGCTCTCGACGCGGAGGTCGCCCGCACGGCCTGCCGGTTCGCCTCCTATGGTCCGGCGGTGCTGCGCCAGCAGAAACGGCTGCTGCGCGAGTGGCAGCAGGAGCCGCTGGAGGTCTCGATCCTGCGAGGCGTGGACGAGTTCGCAAGCGCCTTTGCGACGGGGGAGCCGCAGCGGTACATGAAGGACTTCGTCGACAGGAAGGGACAGCCCCGCTGACAGCCCCTCCCGGCGGCGTTTCGGAGGATTCCGATGGGTCGCGCCGGCGGCGATCGCTACGCTCGAAGTGTTGAACTCAACGCACGCCTTCTCTGCTTGCCCCAGCGCACCGACCATGGCGCGAAGCCCTTGCCGGAGAATGAACGCATGAACACCGAACACCATTTCCTGAGCTTGTTGACGGGATCCTTCGCGTCGCCGGCCGACGAGAATCCGACGGTGGCGATGATCGAGGCGGCGTACCGTGCGCTCGGGCTCGATGCACGCTATATCAACTGCGACGTGCCTGCCGCCATGTTGGGCGACGCCGTGCGAGGCGCGCGCGCCATGGGATGGGCCGGCTTCAATTGCTCGATTCCGCACAAGCTTGCGGTGATCGAGCATCTGGATGCCCTCGCACCCTCGGCGGCCCTGATCGGTGCCGTCAATTGCGTGGTGCTGCGAGAAGGCCGTCTGGTGGGCGAGAACACCGATGGCCAGGGCTTCCTGGACTCGCTGCGCACGGTGGCCGAACCGGGCGGCAGCCGGGTCACGCTGTTCGGTGCCGGCGGCGCAGCGCGTGCCATCGCGGTCGAACTCGCGCTGGCTGGCGCGGGCCACATCACCATCGTCAACAGGCGTGCCGAACCGGCGCGCGAACTGGCCGAGCTGATCAGCCAGCGCACCGGCGCGCAGGCGAGCGCCGTGCCCTGGACGCCGCATCATCGCGTGGACAGGCAGACCGGCATCGTTGTCAACGCGACCTCGATCGGGCTGTTCCCGAACGTCGGCGCAATGCCCGATCTCGACACCGACAGTTTGCACCCCGGCATGGTGGTGGCCGACGTCATTCCGAATCCGCCGCGTACAGCGCTCATCGAAGCGGCGACGCAACGCGGCTGCGTCACGCTCGATGGGTTGGGAATGCTGGTGAACCAGGGCTTGATCAGCATCGCGCACTGGACGGGACAGACGGCCGACGCCGCCGTGATGCGGGCGACGCTGGAGGGGCTGTTCAGCCCCTGAACCGGGGGCCGCCCATGGGCTTCGCCATCCGGCCCGTTCTGCTTTCTCGACGATCGCATCGGTGAGCTGCGCGCGGCTCTGCTCAGGCCGCTCGCTGCTTCCGCATGCGACAGATGACCTGCCGCTCCGTATCCATTGTTGATTCCAAGTCAATTGTGTTCTGAGCAGAACGGTGTTTTTCTGCAAGGATCATGCGGCCACACTCCGTCCCGTTCCACAGGAGTGTCTACATGCCCATTGCCTTGTTCGCGCTGACGCTCAGCGCATTCGCCGTCGGCACGACGGAGTTCGTGATCGTCGGCCTTCTCCCCACCGTCGCGGCCGACCTCGGCATCGGGCTGCCCTCGGCCGGCCTGCTGATCAGCCTCTATGCGCTGGGCGTCGCGATCGGCGCGCCGGTTCTGACCGCGCTCACCGGCAAGCTGCCGCGCAAGGCGCTGCTGCTCGGCCTGATGGCGCTGTTCACCGCCGGCAACCTGCTGGCCTGGCAGGCGCCGAGCTACGAGTCGTTGATCGTGGCGCGCGTGCTGACCGGCCTCGCGCACGGCGTGTTCTTCTCGATCGGCTCGACCATCGCCACCGGCCTGGTGTCGAAGGAGAAGGCGGCCAGCGCCATTGCGATCATGTTCACCGGCCTCACTGTCGCGCTGGTCACCGGTGTGCCGCTGGGCACCTTCATCGGCCAGCAATTCGGCTGGCGCGAGACTTTCCTGGCAGTCTCCGCGCTCGGCGTGGTCGCCTTCATCGGCAGCTGGATCTTCGTGCCGAACAACATCAAGCACACGCCGCCGGCCTCGCTCGTGCAGCAGGCCAAGGTGCTGGGCGAGCCGCGGCTGCTGCTCGTGTATGCCAAGACGGCCATCGGCTACGGCGGCTCCTTCATCCCCTTCACCTTCCTCGCGCCGATCCTGCAGGAGGTTTCGGGCTTCGACGCCGGCGCGGTGGGCTGGGTGATGCTGGTGTACGGCGTCTCGGTGGCCGCGGGCAACCTCTGGGGCGGCAAGCTGGCCGACCGCAAGGGCCCGATTCCGGCACTCAGGATCATCTTCGCGCTGCTGGCTGCCGTCCTGCTGCTGTTCAACTTCACGGCGCCGCACAAGTGGCTGGCCCTGGTCACCGTGCTCCTGTGGGGCGCGGTCGCCTTCGGCAACGTGCCCGGCCTGCAGGTGTATGTGGTCAAGCAGGCTGCGCGCTTCACGCCGCAGGCGGTGGACGTGGCTTCGGGCCTGAATATCGCAGCCTTCAACCTCGGGATCGCTCTCGCGGCCTGGGCCGGCGGCCTGATCGTGACGCACCTGGGCTTGATGCATACGCCCTGGATCGGTGCCCTGGTGGTTCTGGTGTCGCTGGCGCTCACGCAGTGGAGCGGCGTACTGGACCGGCGCGCCGGCATCCCGGTGCGGGCCCGCGGCCCCTTGCCCGTCGGCCACTGAACAAATCGCCAACCCCCGCTCTCGGCTTCACCCACAAGGACATCTCATGAACAACGCTATTCCCGCCTTCGGCCTCGGCACTTTCCGCCTGCAGGGCCGGACAGTCATCGACTCGGTCAGGAACGGCCTCGATCTCGGCTACCGCCTGGTCGACACGGCCCAGATCTACGGCAACGAAGCCGAGGTCGGCCAGGCCATCGCCGAAAGCGGCGTGGCCCGCGCGGACCTGTTCATCACCACCAAGATCTGGACCGAGAACCTGGCGAAGGACAAACTCGCCGCGAGCCTGAAGGACAGCCTCGGCAAGCTGCGCACCGACCACGTGGACCTGGCGCTGATCCATTGGCCTTCGCCCGGCGATGCCGTGCCGGTGGCGGAGTTCATGGGCGCGCTGGCCGAGGCGCAGGACCGGGGCCTGGCCAGGCGCATCGGCGTCTCGAACTTCAACATCGCGCTGCTGCGTGAAGCCATCGACGCCGTCGGCGCCGAGCGCATCGCGACGCACCAGATCGAACTGCACCCCGCGCTGCAGAACCGCAAGGTGGTTGCGTTCACCGCGGCGCGGGGCATCCACACCACCTCGTACATGACGCTGGGTTACGGCAAGGCGCTGCAGGAGCCGGTGATCCAGGACATCGCGCGGCAGCGCGGCGCGACGCCCGCACAGGTCACGCTGGCCTGGGCCATGCAGCACGGCTTCGCGGTCATTCCCTCGTCGACGAAGCGCGTCAATCTGGAAAGCAACCTCCAGGCGCGCGCACTGCGGCTGAGCGATGCGGAGATGGCGCGGATCGACGCGCTGGACAAAGGCGCCCGTCTGGTCGATCCCGACGGCCTGGCACCGCGCTGGGATTGATGACGCAACCCCGAGCCAACATCACCCGAGGACCTCATCCCCATGAACRCACCGACCAGACCGCCGTTCGCCGGCAACCCGGCGAGCGAACCAGCCGCGGTCCTCACATCACCTGCTCGAAGCGGATCGGCAGGTCGCGCACGCGCTTGCCGGTCGCGTGATGGATCGCATAGGCCACCCCTTGTCAAGGCTCCTTGGCCGCGATTGTCGAGATTTCCACCTATTGAGTTCAATGCATAGTGAAGATAACCTCAATGCAGAGGCTGCAATTGGCCGCCGAGGAGTCGCATGGACCTCAAGCGTTGGACGCACATCGTCGCCGTGGCCGACAGGCGCAGCTTCATCCGCGCGGCCGAGCAGGTGCACCTGAGCCAGCCGGCCCTCACGCGCAGCATCCAGGCGGCCGAGGCCGAGCTCGGGTTGCTGCTGTTCGACCGCGGCAGCCAGGAGGTGGTGCCCACGCCGGCCGGCGAATTCATCGTCGCCCGGGCGCGCCGTCTGGTGTTCGACAACCGCTGCCTGGAGCGCGACATCGCGCTCTACCGCAGCCTGGAGCTCGGTGACACCGCCTTCGGCGCCGGGCCGTTTCCGGCTGCGACCTTTCTGGCGCCGCTGCTGGCGTCGATGCGGCGCGAGTTCCCGGCCATCAACCTGCGGGTCGAGATCAGCAACTGGCAGTTGCTGCTGAAGCGATTACGGGAGGAGGACATCGAGTTCTTCGTCGCCGACACGCGCGACCTGCCGACCGACAGCAGCCTCGCGCTGCGTCCGCTGCGGCAGGAGTCCGGTGGCTTCTATGTGCGGGACGGCCACCCGCTCGCACGCCGCGGGCCGGTGACGCTGCCGAAATTGTGGGCGCACGGGGTGCTGTCTGTGCGGCTGCCCGCGGGCGTGCGGGCCGCGCTCGCGCGGCTGGCGGGCCTGCCGTCGGCGAGCGACTTCTCGCTGGCGCTCGAATGCGACGACGTCGGGCTGCTGAAGGCCATCGCGCTCGAATGCGACTCCGTGCTCGCTGCACCGCACGCGGCGGTGGCGAAGGAGGTCGAGGACGGCCAGCTGCGGGCGCTGGAGGTCAAGGGCCTGGTGCCCACCGCGTCCGAGATGGGCATCGTGACGCTGAACGGGCGCACGCCGTCGCCGATGGCCCGGCTGATCATCGACCGGCTGCCGGTCGGGGCCTCGGCGCCGGGCTCCGCTTGAGCATCGCGTTCGGCCGCGAATGTCGCCTCGCGGGTAGCCGCCGGGCCCTATCATGTCGTGCTCAAAATTCAACTGAGGCCACGAACACGATGCGTCCAACCCTGCACGGCCGGTTCCCGGCGAGGTCCTTCCTCTTCACCTTCTGCGGCCTCGGCGCCACGCTGGCCTGCCTGCCGGTGGCGGCCCAGAACATTCCATCGACCAACGACTGGCAGTTCGAATTCGTGCCCTATCTGTGGACGGCCGGTGTCCGCTCGGACTTCAAGTTCGGCCCGCTGCCCGGCAGCACCGTCTCGGTGAATTCCATGACCCTGCTGAAGGCGCTTGAATTCGGCGCCATGGGCACGCTGGAGGCCCGCAAGGGCGACTGGGGCGGCTTTCTCGACATGCAGTACATCAAGCTCGGCGTCTCCAATCAGGTCGCCGGCGGGCTCCTGGGCGGCTACGACGTCGACTACGTGCAGCAGGTCTACACCCTGGCCGGCACCTACCGCGTGCTCAACGGACCGGTGGCGGTCGACGTGCTCGGCGGCGGCCGCTACGTCAATGTCAAGGCCGACGTGAACATCTCGCCGAGCCTGCGGGGTCTGGGAGGCCAGATCGAGGACTCGGGCGGTGCCTGGAACGGCATCGTGGGCGTGCGCGCCCTCATGCCGCTCAATGACAAGTGGTCTCTGCTCGGCTACCTGGATGTGGGTGAAGGCAGTGCGACCTCGAGCTGGCAGGCCTTGGCCGGTGCCAGCTACCGGTATTCGCCCACCGTGTCGCTGAAGTTCGGCTATCGCTACCTGAGCTACAAGTTCGACGACCGCGTCCTCAGCAAGATCGCGTTGGGCGGTCCCTACTTCGGCGCCGGCTTCAAGTTCTGAAGAGGCCCTATTCGAGCGCCGAGGCCGGCCCGAAGAACTCGTAGCGGGCCTGCCGATCCGGCACGCCCAGGGTTCGAAGCGCGCTCTTCACCTGCTGCATGAAGGGCTTCGGGCCGAGGAAGTAGGCATCGATGTCGCGCGTCGCCGGCAGCCACTGTGCGAGCTTCTGGGCGTCGAGCCGGCCCACTGCGTGCGGTGCATCGGTTTGCGCTGCGTCCCTGGCCACCTCCTCGTAGCAATAGAAGCGCTCGAGCTGCGGGTGCTTGTGCGCCAGCGCATCGATGGCTTGGCGGAAGGCGTGCACGCCGCGGGTGCGTGCGCAATGGATGAAATGCACCGCGCGCGAGGTCTTCAGCGCGGCCTCGAGCATCGCCAGCGTCGGCGTGATGCCGACGCCGCCGCTGATCAGCACCAGCGGCCGCTCGCTGGCCTCCAGCGTGAAGGCGCCCGCAGGCGGGAACAGCTCGACCGTGCCGCCTTCGCCGAGCTGGTCGTGCAGGTAGTTGGACGCCAGGCCGCCGGCTTCGCGCTTGACGCTGATTCGGTAGGTCTTGCCGTTCGGCGCCGCCGACAGCGAGTAGTTGCGGCGGATCTCGTTGCCGTCGACGACCAGCCGCAGGCCGATGTACTGGCCGGGCTTGAAGTCGAGGATCGGGCCGCCATCGGTCGGCGCGAGATAGAAGGAATGGATCTCCTCGCTCTCGACCTGTTTCTTCACCACCGTGAACGACCGGGCGCCGCGCCATCCGCCGGGCGCGTCGGCGCGCTCGTCGTAGGCCTGCTTCTCGGCGCCGATCAGGATGTCGGCAAGCTGGCCATAGGCGGCGGCCCAGGCGGCGATGACCTCGTCGGTGGCGATCTCGGCGCCCAGCACCTCGCGGATCGCGCGCAGCAGGCAGGCACCGACGATCGGATAGTGCTCGGGCTGCACCTGCAGCGCGACGTGCTTGTTGACGATCTGGCCGGCGAGATCGCCGAGCGCCTCGAGCCGGTCGATGTTCTTCGCGTACATCAGCACGCCGTTGGCGAGCGCACGCGGCTGTTCGCCGCTGGCCTGGTGGGCCTGGTTGAAGAGCGGCCGCACTTCCGGATGCTCGCCGAGCATGATCCGGTAGAAGTGGGTCGTCAGCGCCTCGCCGCCGGTTTCGAGCAGCGGCACGGTGGCGGTGACGATGGACTTTTGTTGGGTGGTCAGCATGGAAGGGTTCCTGGAGTGCACATTGAATGTCTTGTGCACTGCAATACCCGTTCCAGGCGCACCCGCCAGGAAAATCAATGACTTGGCGCGATCAGTGTCTTTTTGACTCAGCTAACATCGTGTCTCAATGACTCATCAACGTGTCCATCTGACTGCCGACAAGCTGCTCGAGGCGGTTGCGCCGCTGTTGGCGGACATGGGCGCCGGCCTGCCCGGCGAGGAACTCTACCGCCGCCTGCTGCAGTCGCTGCGCCTGCTGCTGCCCTGCGATGCGGCGGCGCTGCTTCGGCTGGAGGACGGCAGTCTGCTGCCGCTGGCGGTCGATGGCTTGAGCCGCGACACGCTGGGCCGCCGTTTCCGGATCGCCGAGCACCCGCGCTTCGCTGCGCTGCTGGGAGCGGGCGGGCCCTTGCGCTTTCCGTCCGACAGTCCGCTGCCGGACCCGTACGACGGCCTGGTGGAGGGCGTGCACGGCGGCCTCGACGTGCACGATTGCGTCGGCTGCCCGATCCAGCTCAACCAGCGGATCTGGGGCCTGCTGACGCTCGACGCGCTGCAGGCCGACCGCTTCTCGCGTGCAGACCTGGCGGCGCTGCAGCTGTTCGCGAACCTGGCCGCAGCGATCGTGACCGTGGCCGGCCGCATCGAGCAGCTCGAGAACCGGGTCGCGCTCGAGAGCMTGCGCGCGGAGGGCTTCAGGCTCGCCGCGGCGCCGCGGGCGCGCGAGCTGATCGGGCGCAGCGCGGCCATGYRCCAGTTGCTGGCCGATATCCAGCTGGTCGCCGGCAGCGAGCTGTCGGTGCTGATCCAGGGCGAGACCGGCGTCGGCAAGGAACTGGTCGCGGAGGCGATCCATGCCGGCTCGGCGCGGGCGGCGCGACCGATGATCAGCCTCAACTGCGCGGCCTTGCCCGAGACGCTGGTCGAGAGCGAACTCTTCGGCCACGTGAAGGGCGCCTTCACGGGCGCCACCGGCGACCGGCCGGGCAAGTTCGAGCTGGCCGACGGCGGCACGCTGTTTCTCGACGAGGTCGGCGAGCTCTCGATGCCGGTGCAGGCCAAGCTGCTGCGTGTGCTGCAGAGCGGCCAGCTGCAGCGCCTGGGCTCCGACCGCGAGCACCGCGTGGATGTGCGCCTGATCGCGGCCAGCAACCGCGATCTCGCCGAGGAGGTGCGGGCCGGGCGGCTGCGGGCCGACTTCTATCACCGCCTGAGCGCCTATCCGCTGCGTGTGCCACCGTTGCGGGAGCGGGGCCGCGACGTGCTGCTGCTCAGCGGCTTCTTCCTCGAGGAGAACCGTTCCCGGCTCGGCGCCGGCGCCGCCCGGCTGGATCCGAGCGCGCAGGCGGCGCTGCTGGCCTATGGCTGGCCGGGCAACGTGCGCGAACTGGAGCACTTGCTCGGCCGCAGCGTGCTGAAGGCGCGCGCCCGGCACCCGCAGCGGCCGCGCATCCTGAGCCTGGGCGCGGAGGATCTCGAACTAGAGGCGCACCCCGCCGATGCACTGTCGGCCGCGGGCGGCGCCGCGGTGGCCGGGCCGGACAGTGCCGGCAGCGGGCGAGAGGGCGAATTGCTTCAGGACGCGGTCGATGCGCTGAAGCGGGAGCGGGTCCGCACGGCGCTCGCGACGCATGGCTTCAACCGGGCGGCGGCGGCGCAGTCGCTCGGTCTCGACCGCGCCAACCTGATCCGGCTGGCGAAACGGCTGGGTGTCGCGCTGGAGCCGCCCGGCCAGGGGCCGCGCGCACCGTGAGGCTTCAGGGCAGGATGCGCAAACCCGCGGCACCGGCTTCGACATGGCCGATCGCCGCCGCGGCGCCGAAGCCTTCGCTGCGGAAGATCTCCAGCACCGCATCGACCACCTCGGGCGCGCAGCTCACCAGCAGGCCGCCGGCGGTCTGCGGGTCGCTGGCCAGCGCCTGCGCGGTGGCGGGCAGGCCCGCGGCGAGTTCCACCTCGGCGCCGTAGCCGCTCCAGTTGCGGCTCGAGGCGCCGGTCACGAAGCCTTCGGCGGCCAGCGCCTCGACACCCGCGAGCAACGGCACTTTCGACCACTCGACCACGGCCCTCAGTCCGGCCCCGCGCGCGAGTTCGAGCGTGTGGCCGGCCAGGCCGAAGCCCGTGACGTCGGTCAATGCATGCACGCCGGGCAGCGCCGCCAGCGCGATGCCCGGCGTGTTGAGCCGGGTCGTGCTGTCGATCAGCTGGCGGTAGCCGGCCTCCGGCAGCTGTTCCTTCTTGAGCGCCGCCGAGAGCACGCCGACACCCAGCGGCTTGCCGAGCACCAGCACGTCGCCGGGACGGGCATCGGCGTTGCGCTTGACCTGGGCCGGGTCGATCAGTCCCATGACCACCAGCCCGTAGATCGGTTCGACCGAGTCGATGGTGTGGCCGCCGGCGATCGGGATGCCGGCCGAGCGGCAGACGTCCTGGCCGCCGCGCACGATCTCGCCGATGGCCTCGAGCGGCAGCTGGTTGACCGGCATTGCGACCAGCGCCAGCGCCATGATGGGCTTGCCGCCCATCGCGTAGACGTCGCTGATCGCATTGGTGGCGGCGATGCGGCCGAACTCGTACGGGTCGTCGACGATCGGCATGAAGAAATCGGTGGTCGCGATCAGGGCCTGGCGGTCGTTCAGCCGGTAGACCGCGGCATCGTCGGCGGTCTCGATGCCGACCATCAGCTCGGGCGGCATCAGGCCGCCGGCACCGCTCTTGAGGATCTGCGAGAGCACGCCGGGCGCGATCTTGCAGCCGCAGCCGCCGCCGTGCGAGAAGCTGGTGAGCCGCAGCGGCGCCAGGGGGTTGACGGGGCGGGAGGAGGGGGATTCGGTCATGGCGGGAAGCGGGTCGGACGGGTGCCCATTATCGAAGCCGGAACATCGGTTCGTCTTTCTACAATCGACGGTTGTCCGCTTTCTCGCGCTCCGGCGTCGCCCATCCATGAAAAAACTCTCCCGCCTCGCTGCCGCACTGGCCCTGTCCGCCTGTGCGGTGGCCGCCCTGGCCCAGGGCAAGGTGCTGCGCGTTTCCGCCATCCCCGACGAGGCGCCGACCGAACTGCAGCGCAAGTTCAAGCCGCTGGGCGACTACCTGCAGAAGGAAACCGGCCTGGAGGTGAAGTTCACCCCGGTGACCGACTACGCGGCGGTCGTCGAGGGCCTCGCGACCGACAAGCTCGACCTCGCCTGGCTCGGCGGCTTCACCTTCGTGCAGGCGCGCATCCGCACCCATGGCGGCGTGGTGCCGATCGTGCAGCGCGCCGAGGACAAGGTCTTCACCAGCAAGTTCATCGTGCCGATCGACAGCAGCGCCAAGACCCTGGCCGACCTGAAGGGCAAGACCTTCGCCTTCGGCGCGCCGTCCTCCACCTCGGGCAGCCTGATGCCGCGCTATTTCCTGCTGCAGGCCGGCATCGATCCCGAGCGCGACTTCAAGACCGTGGCCTTCTCCGGCGCGCACGATGCCACCGTGGCCTTCGTCGCCGCCGCGCGGGCCGAAGCCGGCGTGCTCAATGCCTCGGTCTGGGACAAGCTGGTCGAAGCGAAGAACCCGAACGCGGCCAAGGTGCGCGTGCTGGCCACCACGCCGACCTACTACGACTACAACTGGACGGTGCGCCCGGGGCTCGATCCGGCCGTGACGAAGAAGCTGACCGAGGCTTTCCTGAAGCTCGATCCCGCGGACCCGGCCCACAAGGAAATCATGGACCTGCAGCGCGCCAGCAAGTTCATCCCGACCCAGTCGTCGAACTACGACGGCATCGAGGCTGCGGCCAAGTCGGCCGGCCTGATCAAGTGATGCGGCCCCTGTCGCTCGCAGGGCCGGCTGCGTGAGCTTCTCGCTCGATGCGGTCGGCCTGGTGCATCCGAACGGCCACCGCGCGCTGCAAGGCGTGACGCTGGCGGCCGGCGCTGGCGAACGACTGGCCATCATCGGCCCCTCGGGCGCCGGCAAGACCACGCTGCTGCGCGTGCTCGGCGCGGCGCTGCGGCCCGGCGAAGGCGCGGTGCGACTGCTCGACGAATCCCCCTGGCAACTGCCGGCGCCGGCGCTGCGCCGGCTGCGTGCGCGCATCGGCACCGTGCACCAGAGCCCGCCGATCGCGCCGCGGCTGCGCGTCGTCACCGCCGTGCTCGCAGGGCGGCTCGGCCAGTGGTCCCTGCCGCGCGCGCTCGGGTCGCTGTTGCTGCGCCCCTGCGACCTGCCGGGCGCGCACGAGGCGCTGTCGCGGCTGGCGCTCGAGGACCGGCTGTTCGACCGTTGCGATCGCCTGTCGGGCGGCCAGCTTCAGCGGGTGGGTATCGCCCGCGTGCTGTACCAGCGGCCGGCCTTGCTCCTGGCCGACGAACCGGTGTCGGCGCTCGACCCCACGCTGGCCGACGCCACGCTGCAGCAACTGGTGCGGCAGGGCGAGGCGACCGGCGCGACGCTGGTGGCCTCGCTGCACGCGGTCGACCTGGCGCTGCGCTGGTTCCCGCGCATCGTCGGCATGCGCGACGGCCGCATTGCGTTCGACCGGTCGGTCGGCGAGGTCAGCGACGCGATGCTGAAGGCGCTCTACGAATGACGGCCCCGCCGGCGCTGCGCGATCCATTGGCCCGGCGGCGACGGGTCGGCTGGCTGGCCGCGCTGGCGATCGCCTGGCCGTTGCTGCAGCTGTCGGAGTTTCATCCCTCGGCGCTTTTCGGCGCCGGCAACCTGCAGGTCATCGGTGGCTTCCTGGCGGGCTTCCTGCCGCCGGCGACCGCGCCCGATTTCCTGGCGCTGCTCGCCAAGGCCACGCTCGAGACCGTGGCGATGGCCACGGCCGGCACCGCCCTGGCTTTTCTCATCGGCGCGCCGGTGGCCCTCGTCACCACCGGCGCGCTGTCGCAGTCGCGCATCGGCCCGGGGCCGGGCCGCGTGCGCGCCGCCGCGGTCCGCCAACTCGCTCGGAGGCTGCTGATGGTGCTGCGCGCCATCCCCGAAATCGTCTGGGCGCTGATCTTCGTGCGCGCGCTGGGACTGGGCCCGGCAGCGGGCGTGCTGGCGCTGGCGATCACCTACGGCGGCATGCTCGGCAAGGTCTACGCCGAGGTGCTCGAATCGACCGACACGGTGCCCGCCCGGGCCCTGCTCGAAAGCGGCAGCGGCCGGCTCGCGGCGCTGTGCTACGGGCTGCTGCCGAACTGCGCTCAGGAACTGACCTCCTACACGGTCTACCGCTGGGAGTGCGCAGTGCGGGCCTCGGTGGTGATGGGCTTCGTCGGCGCCGGCGGCCTGGGCCAGCTGATGGACCAGTCGATGAAGATGCTCAACGGCGGCGAGGCCAGCAGCATCCTGCTGGTGTTCCTGCTGCTGGTCCTGCTGGCGGATGCGCTGAGCAATGCGTTGCGGAGGCTCCTGGCATGAATGCCTCGATCGCTGCGCCGCCGCGCTGCCTTCGCTGCTGGGCGGCAAGCGCGGGCGTGCTGGTCTCGGTGGTGGCCAGCTTCCTCTATCTGGCGATCGACTACGGCGCGCTGTTCACTGCCGGGTCGCTGTCGCTGATGGGCAAGTTCATCGCCGAGTTCTTCCCGCCCGATGTCTCCGCCGCCTTCCTGCAGAAGACCGCATGGGGCGCGTTGCAGACCCTGGCCGTGTCGGCGCTCGGGACGCTGCTGGCCGCCGTCGGCGGCGCGCTGCTGGCACTGCCTGCCTCGGGCCGTTCGGGCGTGATCGTGCAGGCAATCACGCGCTTCGTGCTCAACTTCCTGCGCAGCGTGCCCGAGTTGGTCTGGGCCGCCCTGATGGTGCTGGCGGCCGGGATCGGCCCCTTCGCCGGCGCCCTGGCGCTGGCGCTGCACACCACCGGCGTGCTGGGCCGGCTGTTCGCCGAGAGCCTCGAGAATGCGCCGCGTGCGCCCGAGCAGGCACTGCGCCTGAGCGGCTCGGGCGCGGTCGCGGCCTTCGGCTACGGCAGCCTGCCGCTTGTCCTGCCGCAGTGGGTGGCCTACACGTTGTATCGTTGGGAGATGAACATTCGAATGGCCACCGTGCTGGGCTTCGTCGGCGGCGGCGGACTGGGCCAGCTGCTTTACTTCCACCTGTCGATCTTCCAGCAAGCGCAGGCGATGACCGTGCTGGTCGCGATGTTCGGCCTGGTGGCGCTGGTGGACATGGCGAGCGCCCGGCTGCGCCGTGGCCTGGGGCCGGCCTATGCGTGACGACGACAAGCGGCACCGCCCGCCGACGCGGGTGGCCGACATCCCCGCCTTCGACACCCTGATCGACGCCCGCTCGCCGGCCGAGTTCGCGCTCGATCACATTCCGGGCGCGATCAACTGTCCGGTGCTCGACGACGAGGAGCGCCGCATCGTCGGCACGCTCTACAAGCAGACCGGCGCCTTCGAGGCCCGCCGGGTCGGCGGCGCGATGGTCGCCGCCAACCTGGCGCGCCATCTGCGCGAGCAATTCGCCGACCGGCCCGCGAACTGGAAGCCGCTGGTCTATTGCTGGCGCGGCGGCTTGCGCAGCGGCTCGATGGTGACCTGGCTGCGGCTGGTCGGCTGGGACGCGCAGCAACTGGCCGGCGGCTACAAGAGCTTTCGCCATCATGTGCTGGCGCGGATCGAGGCGATCTGCCCGCAGCTCCAGCTGCGCGTGATCTGCGGCGCCACCGGCAGCGCCAAGACGCGCGTGCTGCAGGCGCTGGCCGCGCGCGGCGAGCAGGTGCTCGACCTCGAGCACGACGCCCGCCACAAGGGCTCGCTGCTGGGCGCCTTGCCCGGCGTGCCGCAGCCTTCGCAGAAGCAGTTCGAGACCCGCATCGCGACCTGCTTCGATGGGCTGGACCTGTCGCGGCCGCTGTATGTGGAAGGCGAGAGCGCGCGCATCGGCCGGCTGTCGCTGCCGATCCCGCTGGTAGCGCGCATGCGCGAGTCCGACTGCATCGAGGTGCAGGCCGATCCGGAGGCCCGACTGGCCTATCTGCTGCGCGACTACGCCTACCTCGGCGACGACCGCGAGGCCTTGGCCGGCCAGCTCGGCAAGCTCAAGGAACTGCAGGGCAAGGCGGTGGTGGAGCGCTGGCAGCAGTGGGCGCTCGAGGGCGAGCTGGCGCCGCTGTTCGCGCAGCTGATGGCGCTGCACTACGACCCGCACTACGAGCGCTCGCAGGCGAAGCACTTCAGCCGCTGGCCGCAGCGGGTGAAGGTCGCGGCCGGCGACCTGACGGACGCGGGGATCGAGGCGGTGGCCGAGGCGGTGCGGGCTTGTGCAGCGCCGCCTTGATTCGCCAGCGGGCAGGCCGGAAACGACCCGGCCCCTTCACCCCAACTGCCCGCTCGCCAGCGCCGCCGCCGCCGAACGCGTCTCCACGCCGAGCTTCTCGAAGATGTGCTCGAGGTGCTTGTTGACGGTGCGCGGGCTCATGCCGAGGATCTCGGCGATGTCGCGGTTGGTCTTGCCCTTGGCGAGCCATGAAAGCACTTCGGTCTCGCGTGGCGTCAGCGCCGCATCGGCCAGCCGCGAGGTGCCGGCCGGGCCATCCTTCTGCGGCGCCAGCAGCAGCATGGTCTCGCCCAGCGTGGCGGTGCCCAGGTTGCGCACCGACAGCCGCGCGCCCGCCGGCGTCGACAGCACCACCGCCTCGCCGCCCGCCAGCACCGGGCCCAACGCGGCGGGCAGCTGCCCCGGCGTGGCGGGCTCGCCGAGCGCATGCAGCCACTGCGCGGCCTGCGGCGAGCGCCAGGCCACGCGCCCATGGGCGTCGATCAGCACCACGCCCATGCCGGCGACATCGACCGCGTCGCGCGCCATGCGCGCGATGTGCGCATTGCGCGCATGCGTGTGCAGCCGGGCCAGCACTTCCTGCGCGCGGATCGGCTTGATCACGTAGTCGACACCGCCGCTCTCGAAGCCCTCGACCACGTGCGGCGTCTCCGACAACCCGGTCATGAACAGCACCGGGATGTGGGCCAGCGCGGCATTGGCCTTGATGCGGCGGCAGGTGTCGAAGCCTGAGAGCCCCGGCATCAGGCCGTCGAGCAGGATGGCGTCGGGCACCACGAGTTCGAGCAGCCGCAGCGCGGATTCGCCGTCGCCGGCCACCAGCACGGTGTAGCCGCTGGCCTCGAGCGTGTCGCACAGCACGCCGAGGCTGCTCGGCGCGTCGTCGACCACCAGCACCACGGGGCGTTCGCTCTCAGGGATGGGTGACATGCAGGTCCTCGGTCAGTGCATTCTTGAAGTCGTCGAGCTCGAAGCGCAGCACCTTGTGCCGCAGGTAGCTGCAGGTGGCGGCCAGGCTGGCGTCCTCGGCGGCCAGGCGGTCGAGCGCACGCTGCAGGCCGCGCACGTGGCCCAGCTGCACCAGGCTCATGAGCTCGGCCCGCGCGTCCTCCGACAGGCCCAGCCGCTGCGGCACCGGCTGCGCCGGCGGCGGCGGCACCTGGCCCGGCGCCATCCATTCGAGACCGAGGTGCCGCTCCAGCGTCGCGATCAGCTCGGACTCGATCACCGGCTTGCCGACGAAGGCCTGGCAACCGGTCTGGCGCAATCGCTCCGTCTGGTTCTCGAACACGTTGGCCGAGACGATCACGATCGGCACCGACTCGAAGCCGGCGGCGCGGACGCGCTCGGCGGTCTGCCAGCCGTCCATGTCGTCCATGCTGATGTCGAGCAGGATCGCCGAGGGCACGTGGTCGCGCAGGCTGTCGAGGCACTCGGTGCCGCTGGCCGCCTCGCGGACGTCGAAGCCCAGCGGCGCCAGCATGCCGGCCAGCATCTGGCGCTGCACCGGCTGGTCGTCGACCACCAGCAGCGTGCGGCGGGGTCCGAAGTAGCCCGTGATCTGGCGCTGCGGCTCGGCCTGCGGGCCGGGGTCGGCGACCTCGCGCAGGTAGACCCGCACGCTGAAGGTGCTGCCGGCGCGCGAGCTCGCCGCCAGCGTCAGCTCGCCGCCCATCAGCGAGGTCAGCAGGCCGGTGATGGTCAGCCCGAGCCCGGTGCCCGGCTCGCCGCGCTGGCGGCCGGCGGCGCCGCGCTCGAAGGGCAGGAAGATGCGCTGGTGGTCCTGCGGCGCGACCCCGATGCCGGTGTCGACCACATCGAAACGCAACACGTGGCGACGCGCATCGACGTGCAGCGTGACCGTGCCGGCATCGGTGAAGCGCACCGCGTTGGCCAGCAGGTTGATCAGGATCTGGCGCAGCCGCTTGGCGTCCGCCTGCACCCATCCCGGCAGTCGGCCGGCGTGGGTGAAGACGAAGGCCAGGCCCTTGGCCTCGGCCTGCGGCCGCACCATGCGCACCACCTCGTCGAGGAAGGCGGGCAGGGGCAGCGGCATGCGCTCCAGCTGCAGGCGGCCGGCCTCGATGCGCGCGAGGTCGAGCAGCCCGTCGATCAGGCTCAGCATGTGCTCGCCGCTGTGGTGGATGGTCAGCAGCGCGTCGCGCGGCGGGATCTGCTTGCCGTCGTCCTTCAGCAGGATCTGCGAGTAGCCGAGGATGCTGTTGAGCGGCGTGCGCAGCTCGTGCGTCATGCCGGCGACGTAGCGGGTCTTGGCCTGGTTCGCCGCGTCGGCCGCGTCCTTGGCCGCCTGCAGCGCGGCGTCGGTGCGCTGGTGGGCCTCGATCTCGAGGGTCAGCAGGTGGTTGTGGCGGTTCGACTCCTCCTGCGCCATCTCGCGGCTTTCGCTGCCCAGCACCACCCACCAGGCGCCGAGCGCGGCCGCCAGCGACAGCAGCGCGAAGGCCTTGAGGAAGGAGGCGCGCAGCGCCGCGCGCTGCACCGTGTCGAGCGCCGCCTGCTGCTCGTAGACCACGCCCATGATCACGGCCAGCAGCAGCACGAAGGAACTGGCCACCACGAGGTAGTGGGCGACCCTGAAGTTGAGCCGCGCTGCCAGCGCCCGGGGCAGCAGCGCCGTGAGCCAGTGGTTGACCTGCTCGGCGGCGCGCGAACCGGTCTTGCAGCGGTCGTGGCAGCGTGATTCGAGCGTGCAGCACAACGAGCAGATCGGCGCGTTGTAGGCCGGGCAGTAGGCCATGTCCTCCGATTCGAAATCGTTCTCGCAGACCGAGCACCTGACGGCCTGGCCCGGCGCCCATGGCGGCTGGTCGGTGCGCGCGAGGTAGTAGCGCCCCTTCGTCCACCAGGCCAGGAAGGGGGAGGCCAGCAGTGCCGTCAGCAGCGCGATGAAGGGCGAGAAGGCCTGCGCGGTCGGGCCCATCGCGCCGGCATAGGCCACGATGCCCAGCAGCGCGGCGACCAGCATCGCGCCGAGGCCGACCGGGTTGATGTCGTAGAGGTGCGCGCGCTTGAACTCGATGTGCGCCGGGCTCAGGCCCAGCGGCTTGTTGATGACCAGGTCGGCCACCAGCGCGCCGACCCAGGCGATCGCCAGGTTGCTGTAGAGGCCGAGCACGTTCTCGAGCGCGGCGAAGACGCCCAGCGTCATCAGCAGCACCGCGATCATCACGTTGAAGACCAGCCACACCACGCGGCCCGGATGGCTGTGGGTCAGGCGGGCGAAGAAGTTCGACCAGGCCAGCGAGCCGGCGTAGGCGTTGGTCAGGTTGATCTTGATCTGCGAGACCACCACGAACAGCGTGGTCGCGGCCAGCACCCAGGCCGGGCTGTCGAAGACGTAGCCGAATCCGGCCAGGTACATCTGGGTCGGCTCGACTGCCTGTTCGCTCGGGATCTGGTGCTGCAGCGCGAGGAAGGCCAGGAAGGCGCCGCCGAGCATCTTGAGCATGCCCGGAACGATCCAGCCGGCCCCGGCGACCAGCACCGCGCCCCACCAGCGGCCCCGGTTGGCGCGCGTCTTCTCGGGCAGGAAGCGCAGGTAGTCGACCTGCTCCCCGATCTGCACCACCAGCGAGAAGGCCACGGTGGCGCCGGCGCCGAACATCAGGGCGTCGAAGCCGCTGCTGCCCGAGATGCGGCCCGACAGGCTGGTGAAGTCGCTGAAGGCCTGCGGGTTCCTCCACAGCACCGCGATGTAGGGCAGCACGAACAGCAGGATCCAGATCGGCTGCGTCCAGAGCTGCAGCCGCGAGATCAGCGTGATGCCGTACATCACCATCGGGATCACGACCAGCGAAGACACCAGGTAGCACAGCGGCAGCGGCCAGCCGAAGTAGAGCTGCAGCGCCAGCGCCAGGATCGCCGCCTCGAGCGCGAAGAAGATGAAGGTGAAGCTGGCGTAGATCAGCGAGGTCAGCGTCGAGCCGAGGTAGCCGAAGCCGGCGCCTCGGGTCAGCAGGTCCATGTCGAGGCCGTAGCGGGCGGCGTAGTAGCCGATCGGCAGTCCGGTCAGGAAGGTGATAAGCCCGACCACCAGGATCGCCCACACGGCATTCGAGAAGCCGTAGCTCAGCGCGATCGCGCCGCCGATCGCCTCCAGCGCCAGGAAGGAGGTGGCGCCGAAGGCCGTGTTGGCGACCCGGAACTCCGACCACTTGCGGAAGCTGCGCGGCGTGTAGCGCAGCGCGTAGTCCTCCAGCGTCTCGTCGGCGACCCAGGCGTTGTAGTCGCGCCGGATGCGGAAGATCTTCTGGCCGGTGACAGGTTGCATGGTGGGGCGGTGGGGTCGGTGGTGGAAGCCGGGTGCTGCAAGAAGCGATCCCGCCGTGCCGGGCCGACGCGCGAAGTGTCGCCAGAAGCGGCGCGCGGCCGATACGTTGATTGACGTATTCGGGATGCGCGTCGCGTTTCCTAGAGTGGCGGCCATGGTGCTCGACGCATCACCGGCCGCACAGCGGTGGTGCGCGGCTCGCCGCCCCTTCCGCAACTTTCACAACCTGTCCTGGAGTTTCGCCATGTCACGCAACGAAGACGCATCCCCCGAATCGATCCTGCAGCGCCAGATGCTGCAGCGGCGCCGCCTGATCCAGGGCGCCGCGGCGCTGCCGGTGCTCGGGCTGAGCGGCTTGAGCTTCGGCCAGCAGTTCCCGACCGCCAAGGTCAACACCACCAAGCTGGCGGTCAGCGACACCGAGGTCACGGTGGGCCAGCTGCATTCGTCGAGCGGCACGATGGCGATCTCGGAAACCGGCTCGATCCAGGCCGAGCAGCTGGCGATCGACGAGATCAACGCCATGGGCGGCATCCTGGGCCGCAAGATCAAGGTGATCAAGGAGGACGGCGCCTCGGACTGGCCGACCTTCGCGGAGAAATCGAAGAAGCTGCTGGTCAACGACAAGGTGGCCTGCGTCTTCGGCTGCTGGACCTCGGCCTCGCGCAAGGCGGTGCTGCCGGTGTTCGAGAAGGAGAACGGGCTGCTGTACTACCCGACCTTCTACGAGGGCCTGGAGCAGAGCAAGAACGTCTTCTACACCGGCCAGGAGGCCACGCAGCAAATCATCTGGGGCCTCGACTGGGGCGCCAAGGAGAAGAAGGCCAAGACCTTCTTCCTGGTCGGCTCCGACTACATCTGGCCGCGCACCTCGATGAAGATCGCGCGCAAGCACATCGAGAACTTCCAGAAGGGGTCGGTCAAGGGCGAGGAGTACTACCCGCTGGGCCACACCAACTTCAATTCGCTGATCAACAAGATCAAGGTCGCCAAGCCCGACTGCATCTTCGCCGCGGTGGTGGGTGGCTCGAACGTGGCTTTCTACAAGCAGCTGAAGGCGGCCGGCATCACCGGCGACAAGCAGTTCCTGCTGACCCTGGCGGTCACCGAGGACGAGATGACCGGCGTCGGCGGCGAAAACTTCACCGGCTTCTACTCGTCGATGAAGTACTTCCAGTCGCTGCAGAACGAGAACAACAAGAAGTTCGTCGCCGCCTTCAAGTCCAAGTACGGCAAGGACGCGGTGATCGGCGACGTCACGCAGGCCGGCTATCTCGGGCCGTGGCTGTGGAAGGCGGCGGTCGAGAAGGCGGGCAGCTTCGACGTCGACAAGGTGGTCGCGGCATCGCCCGGCATCGAGCTCAAGAACGCGCCCGAAGGCTACGTCAAGCTCGACCCGAACCATCACCTGTGGAGCAAGGCGCGCATCGGCCAGGGCCTGCCCGACGGCAGCTTCAAGGTGGTGGCGGAGTCGCCCGACCTGATCAAGCCCGATCCGTTCCCCAAGGGGTATCAATAACCACCCCCGGTTCCGGCTCACTTCGTGTAGCCGGATTCCCCCTCCAGGGACCCGGGCCCCACCGCCTTTCGGAGTCGTTGTTGTGAATTTTTCCGACATGCTGAACATCGGCCTGATGCAGGGCTTCGCGGGGCTGAGCCTGTTCGCGGTGCTGCTGCTGATGGGCCTCGGGCTGGCGATCATCTTCGGCCAGATGGGCGTCATCAACATGGCGCACGGCGAGTTCATGACGATCGGGGCCTACACGATCTATCTGGGCTCGACGCTGGTCGAGCACCACGCGCCGTCCTTCCTGCCCTATTACTTCCCGCTGGCGATCGTGATGGCCTTCCTGTTCGCCTTCGTGGTCGGCTGGGTCGTCGAGTGGGGGCTGATCCGGCACCTGTACCGGCGCCCGCTCGACACCTTGCTGGCGACCTGGGGCATCAGCCTCGGGATGCAGCAGGTGTTCCGCACCGCGATCGGGCCCAAGGAGGTCAGCCCGACGCTGCCCGAGTGGCTGATGGGCTCGTGGGCGCCGGCCGAGGGCCTGGACATCCCGATCAACGGCCTCTTCGTGCTGGCGCTGACCGCTTTCGTCACGGCCGGCGTGCTGATCGCGCTGCACCGGAGCCGCTGGGGCCTGCGGGTGCGCGCCACCGTGAGCAATCGCGTGATGGCCAACGCGACCGGCATCGACACCATGAAGACCGACCGGCTGACCTTCGCGATCGGCTGCGGGATTGCCGGCGTGGCCGGTGCGGCCTTCACGACCATCGGCTCGACCGGGCCGACCTCGGGCCAGCTCTACATCGTCGACGCCTTCCTGGTGGTCACCTTCGGTGGCGCGGCCAGCCTGCTCGGCACCGTGGTCTCGGCCTTCGGCATCGCGCAGACGCAATCGATCTCGGAGTTCTTCATGACCGGCTCGATGGCCAAGGTGCTGACGCTGTCGCTGATCGTGCTGATCCTCATGATGCGCCCGCAGGGCCTGTTCGCAGTCAAGGTGCGCCGCTGAAGCGCACAGGGAGTCACTGACATGAATTCGATCCAGGACTGGTTCAAGCGCTCGGGCCTCGCCAGCGTCGTCGTGCTGGCCGTGCTGCTGGCGGTGGCGCTGCCGCTCACGCTCGACATCTTCCGCCTCAATCTGGTGGGCAAGTACCTGAGCTATGCCTTCGTCGCCATCGGGCTGGTGATGGTGTGGGGCTACGGCGGCGTGCYGAGCCTGGGGCAGGGCGTCTTCTTCGGGCTCGGCGGCTATGCGATGGCGATGTTCCTGAAGCTCGAGGCTTCGGACCCCGAGACCACCAAGATCCAGTCGACGCCAGGCATTCCCGACTTCATGGACTGGAACCAGATCACCGAGCTGCCGATGCTCTGGCTGCCCTTCAAGAGCCTGCCGCTGACGCTGTTCCTGGTGATCGCGGTGCCGACCGCGCTGGCCTGGCTGATCAGCTTCGCGATGTTCAAGCGCCGCGTCGGCGGGGTCTACTTCGCGATCATCACGCAGGCGGTGGCGCTGATCCTCTCGGTGTTGATCATCGGCCAGCAAGGCTACACCGGCGGCGTCAACGGCATGACCGACCTGAAGACCGTGCTGGGCTGGGACACCCGTACCGACAGCGCCAAGTACATCCTCTACTACCTCTGCGTGCTGCTGCTGATGGCCGGCATCGTGCTGTGCCTGTGGATCCAGAAGAGCAAGCTCGGCACCTTGCTGCTGGCGATGCGCGACAAGGAAGACCGGGTGCGATTCTCGGGCTACGACGTCTCGAACTTCCGGGTCTTCACCTTCTGCCTGGCGGCGGCCCTGTCGGGCATCGGCGGCGCCATGTTCGCGCTGCAGGTGGGCTTCATGTCGCCGTCCTTCGTCGGCATCGTGCCCTCGATCGAGATGGTGATCTTCGCGGCGGTCGGCGGCCGCATGAGCCTGGTCGGCGCGGTCTACGGCGCGCTGCTGGTCAACGCCGGCAAGACCTTCTTCTCGGAGAGCTTCCCGGACCTGTGGCTGTTCCTGATGGCGGGGCTCTTCATCGGCGTGACGCTGGCTTTCCCGATGGGCCTGGCCGGRCTCTGGGAGAGCCACATTCGTCCGTGGTGGGCACGGCGCGTGAACGAGCGCAAGCGCCATGCCGAGCAGTTGGCCGCGGCCCAGGCGAACGACCCCGAGCCGGCGGCCAAGCCCGCGCGCAGCGCCGAAGAACCCGGCCTGCCCGACGGCATCGGCAGCCAGCACGCCTGAACCGGAACCCCGCACATGAGCAACACCGATTTCGCCCTCGCGGTGGAGGACCTCAGCGTCTCCTTCGACGGCTTCAAGGCCATCGACGACCTGACCCTCTACATCGACCGCAACGAGCTGCGCGTGATCATCGGCCCGAACGGCGCCGGCAAGACCACGCTGCTCGACCTGATCTGCGGCAAGACCAAGGCCAGCGGCGGCAGCATCAAGTTCAAGAACACCGAGCTCACGAAGATGGCCGAGCACAAGCGGGTGCGGCTGGGCATCGGGCGCAAGTTCCAGACGCCGTCGATCTACGAGAACCTCAGCGTGTTCCAGAACCTCGAGGTTTCGTTCCCGCGCGGCCGCTCGGTGTTCGGCGCGCTGGCCTTCCGCTGCGACGAGGAGGTGCGCTCGCGGGTGCAGGCGGTGGCCGAGGACATCGGGCTGGCCGACAGGCTGCGCACCGAGGCCGGCCTCTTGTCGCACGGCCAGAAGCAGTGGCTCGAGATCGGCATGCTGCTGATGCAGGAACCCGAGTTGCTGATGCTCGACGAGCCGATCGCCGGCATGAGCGCGCGCGAGCGCGAGTTGACGGCCGAGCTTCTGAAGCGCATCTGCGCCAACCGCGCCGTGATCGTGATCGAGCACGACATGGAGTTCGTCAAGCAGATCGCGCACAAGGTCACCGTGATGCACCAGGGAAAGATCCTCGCCGAAGGGCCGATGGAGAAGGTGCAGGCCGACCCGAAGGTGATCGACGTCTACCTCGGACATTGACATGAACCACCCCCGAAGCGCCTGCGGCGCTGCCCCCTCAAGGGGGCGATACCAGCGGCCCGGCAAAGCCGGTTCCGCGGTATCCCAGGCCTTGGACTGCGCCGGATGCATGCGTGGCGGGCCACGCGACAGCGTGGTGGAAACCTGAAAGGAAACCATATGCTGAGCGTCCAGGATCTCCACGTCGCCTACGGCCAGAGCGAGGCCCTGCACGGCATCTCGTTCGAGGCGAGGGCCAACGAAACCATCGCCATCATGGGGCGCAACGGCATGGGCAAGACCACGCTGTTCAAGAGCCTGATGGGCGTGCTTCCCACGCGCAGCGGCAGGATCGAGGTCGCCGGGCACGACGTGACGCGCGACGAGAGCTTCCGCCGCGTCGCCAAGGGAATCGCCTACGTGCCGCAGGGCCGGATGATCTTCCCGACCCTGACGGTCGAGGAGAACATCCAGACCGGGCTCGAGAACGCCAAGGTCAAGCGCATCCCCGAGGAGATCTACGCGCTGTTCCCGGTGCTGTTCGACATGAAGCGGCGCAAGGGCGGCAACCTGTCGGGCGGCCAGCAGCAGCAGCTGGCGATCGCGCGTGCGCTGGTGACCGACCCCAAGGTGCTGCTGCTCGACGAGCCGACCGAGGGCATCCAGCCGTCGATCATCAAGGACATCGCCAAGGCGCTCAACGAGATCCGCAAGCTGCGGCAGATCACGATCGTGGTGTCGGAGCAGGTGCTGAGCTTCGCGCTCGACGTCGCCGACCGGCTGTTCGTCATCGAAGGCGGCCGGCTGGTGCACGAGACCGCGCGCGACAAGACCGACGTCAACCACATCAAGGCCTACCTGTCGGTCTGATCCCCCATTTCTCTCTTCGCAACCCGCCAACCCAGGAGCCACTGCAATGACCGACACCCTGATCAAGGTCGACCTGACGAAATCGCCCACCGAGAACGAGATGATCCACAACCGCTGGCACCCGGACATCCCGATGGCCTGCTGGGTGAATCCGGGCGACGACTTCATCCTCGAGACCTTCGACTGGACCGGCGGCTTCATCAAGAACAACGACAGCGCCGACGACGTGCGCGACATCGACCTGACGACGGTGCACTACCTGTCGGGCCCGGTCGGCGTCAAGGGCGCCGAACCCGGCGACCTGCTGGTGGTCGACCTGCTCGACATCGGCGCCAAGCCCGACAGCCTGTGGGGCTTCAACGGCTTCTTCTCGAAGAAGAACGGCGGCGGCTTCCTGACCGATCACTTTCCCGAGGCGCAGAAATCGATCTGGGATTTCAAGGGCATGTTCACGCGTTCGCGCCACATCCCGGGCGTCAACTTCGCGGGGCTGATCCATCCGGGCCTGATCGGCTGCCTGCCCGACCGCGCGATGCTCGACATGTGGAACAAGCGCGAGATCGACTTCATCGCGACGGATCCGCAGCGCGTGCCGGGCCTGGCCAACCCGCCCTCGGCCGGCACCGCGCACATGGGCAAGATGACCGGCGAAGCCAGGGCCAGGGCGGCGGCCGAAGGTGCGCGCACGGTGCCGCCGCGCGAGCATGGCGGCAACTGCGACATCAAGGACCTGTCGCGCGGCTCGAAGGTGTTCTTTCCGGTCTACGTCGACGGCGCCGGACTCTCGGTCGGCGATCTGCACTTCAGCCAGGGCGACGGCGAGATCACCTTCTGCGGCGCCATCGAGATGGCCGGCTGGGTCCACATGAAGGTCTCGCTGATCAAGGGCGGCATGGCCAAGTACGGCATCAAGAATCCGATCTTCAAGCCGAGCCCGATCACGCCGAGCTACAACGACTACCTGATCTTCGAGGGCATCTCGGTCGACGAGGCCGGCAAGCAGTACTACCTGGACGTGCACATCGCCTACCGCCAGGCCTGCCTCAACGCCATCGAGTACCTGAAGAAGTTCGGCTACTCGGGCGCGCAGGCCTACTCGATCCTCGGCACCGCGCCGGTGCAGGGCCACATCAGCGGCGTGGTCGACGTGCCCAACGCCTGCGCCACGCTGTGGCTGCCGACGCAGATCTTCGACTTCGACATCAATCCGAATGCCGGCGGTCCGACGAGGATGATCGACGGCTCGATCGACATGCCGCTGTCGCCCGACCTGGCCTGACACGGGACGCGAGCGCCATGCYGACCTACGACTACCGATGCAGCGACTGCGGCGGCTTCGATGCCCTGCGCAGCGTGAGCCAGCGCGACCTTCCGGCCGACTGCCCCGATTGCGGCTGCGCCTCGCCGCGCGTGATGTCGAGTGCACCGCGGCTCTCGCTGATGGCCGCCGGCACCCGCCGCGCCATCGCGGTCAACGAGCGCGCCGCGCACGAGCCGATGCGCTCGGGCGACTACGCGCGGCTCAAGCACCCCGCGGGCTGCGGCTGCTGTTCGGGCGCGCGCCCGGGCGCCACTGTCAGGGCGCCGAACGGGGCCAAGAGCTTTCCGTCGAAGCGGCCCTGGATGATCAGCCATTGACCCTCGTTCACAAGGAGCATCACCATGATTCACGGCGACATTTCAAGCAGCAGGGACACCGTCGGCGTGGCGGTCGTCAACTACAGGATGCCGCGCCTGCACTCGCGCGCCGAGGTGCTCGAGAACGCGAAGGCGATCGCGAAGATGGTCGAAGGAATGAAGGTCGGCCTGCCGGGACTCGACCTCGTGATCTTCCCCGAGTACAGCACCCACGGCATCATGTACGACAGCGCCGAGATGTACGAGAACGCGGCGACGGTGCCGGGCGCCGAGACCGAGATCTTCGCCGCCGCCTGCCGCAAGGCCAAGGTGTGGGGCGTGTTCTCGCTCACCGGCGAGCGCCACGAGGAGCATCCGAGGAAGGCGCCGTACAACACGCTGATCCTCATGAACGACCAGGGCGAGATCGTCCAGAAGTACCGCAAGATCATGCCCTGGGTGCCGATCGAAGGCTGGTATCCCGGCAACAGCACCTACGTAAGCGACGGGCCCAAGGGCCTCAAGATCAGCCTGATCATCTGCGACGACGGCAACTACCCCGAGATCTGGCGCGACTGCGCGATGAAGGGCGCCGAGCTGATCGTGCGCTGCCAGGGCTACATGTACCCGGCCAAGGAGCAGCAGATCCTGATCTCGAAGGCCATGGCCTTCGCCAACAACACCTACGTGGCGGTGGCCAACGCGGCCGGCTTCGACGGCGTCTACTCGTACTTCGGCCACTCGGCGCTGATCGGCTTCGACGGCCGCACGCTGGGCGAGTGCGGCGAGGAGGAAATGGGCATCCAGTACGCGGCGCTGTCGAAGAGCCTGATCCGCGACTTCCGCAAGAACGGGCAGTCGGAGAACCATCTGTTCAAGCTGCTKCACAGGGGCTATACCGGCATCATCAACTCGCACGAAGGCGACAAGGGGCTGGCCGACTGCCCGTACGACTTCTACACCCAATGGATTGCCGACCCGCAGGCCACGCGGGAGCGGGTGGAGGCGATCACGCGCAGTACCATCGGCACGGCCGAGGCGCCGATCGAGGGCATCCCGAACGAGGACGACACCTGCCGTACCCGCTGAGCGACCGGGAGACTGAGCCCCTCGGCTACATGACCGTGGCGTGCGGATGCCGCGGGTGGGCCAGCGTGTCGGCGATCAGGCGCAGCGCACGGTCGCATTCGTCGCGCGGCATCGGTCCGCCCAGGCAGATCCGTACCGCCTCGGGCGGTGAGCCGTCGGTCGAGAAGGCCGCGCTGGCGACCACGCCGACGTTCTGCGAGCGCAGGTAGGAGGCGAACTCCACCGTGCTCCAGGCCGAGCTCAGCGGCAGCCACAGGTGGAAGCCTTCGCTCTGCGCGGCGATGCCGTGCGCCCCCAGGTGGCGGGCCGCCAGCGCCTGGCGCACGCCCGACTCGTTGCGGATCGCCTGCAGCATCGCGTCGGCGGTGCCGTCCTCCACCCACAGCGTGGCCAGTGCGTTGGTGATCGGCGAGGCCATCACGGTGGTGGCGCGCAGTGCGCCGGCCAGCCGCTGCGACTGCCGCGCGCCCGGCGACCGCACGTAGGCGCTGCGCAGCCCCGCGCCCAGCGTTTTCGAGAAGCCGGTGATGTAGTAGGTCAGCTCCGGCGCCAGGGTGGCGATCGCGGGCGGGACCTGGCGCGGCAGCAGGGCGTAGGCGTCGTCCTCGATGATCGGGATCGCGTAGCGCAGCGCGATGTCGGCCAGGGCCTCGCGCCGGGCGCGCGAAATGGTGGCGGTGGTCGGGTTGTTGAGCGTCGGGTTGCAATAGAGCGCCTTGGGCTTTAGCGTCTTGCAGGCGTGCTCGAAGGATTCGCCCATCGGGCCTTCCTCGTCGAGCGGCAGCGCGTGCAGCTGGATGCCCAGCTGCGTGGCGATCGCCTTCACGCCCGGATAGGTCAGCGCCTCGACGCAGATCAGCTCGCCCGGCCGCGCCAGCTGCGAGAACAGCGCGGTCAGCACGCTGTGGATGCCCGGGCAGACCAGCATCTGGTCGAGCCGGCAGTCGGGCACCCTGGGGCGGATCCATTGCATGCCGGCCTCGCGGTCGCGCGCAGAGCCGCCGAAGTCCTGGTAGCGCAGCAGCTCGTACAGGCCGGCCTCGGCCATCACGCGGCTGGCCGACTGGCGCATGCGTTCGATGAGCGCCGCATCCTGCGGCTCGGGCGGCAGGTTCATCGTCATTTCGGCGCCGCCGCCACCGCGCAGCGGCAGGCTCGGACTGACGCCGCGGATGAAGCTGCCGCTGCCCGAGCGCGAATCGATCAATCCGCGCTTGCGCGCTTCGGCATAGCCGCGCGCCACGGTCGTGTAGTTGAGCCGCAGTTCCGCCGCCAGGTCGCGCAGCGTCGGCAACTGGTCGCGCGCGCTCAGGCGCCCGGTCCGGATGTCGTCGGCAATCAGGTCGGCGAGCAGCAGATAGGCCGGCTTGGGGCTGGCCTCGAGGCGCTTCTGCCAGTGCTGGGTGAGTTTGTTCATGGCGGAATTGATCGTATGGGTTGATTGCATCGATGGCCGGGGATGAATGCACGAAACGTGCCGGTCCCGCTGCTTCCGGTCGCACGGATCCCGTGCATCGGGCACCGTTGATCGGGTGCATTGATTGCATGAAAAGTGCATCAATCGAGTGCGAAAAGCGGTGCTTCCGGCGCTCCCGGCAGGCCCGGAACAGGGCCTCGAAGTTTTTTTCAGCCCCGCATCGCGCACAGCGCCTGATTGATCGTGCATTGATCGCATGAAGGGCCACCGGCGATGGCACAGCGCATGCGAAAGAAGAGGGCGCGCAACACCTTTCATTCATCCTCATTTCGGAGCAAGCATGCCCAAAGTCACCCACGCACCCCACGCCACCGGCGATTTCCTCGTCGATTACGAAGAGAAGGTCTTCGAGGACGTGAAAGCCGATCCGGGCGAGAAGGCCCTGGTCACCTTCCACACGGTCGCGTTCGAAGGCTCGATCGGCTTCGTGAACCTGCTGCAGGCCACGCGCCTGAAGCGCAAGGGTTTCGAGACCACCATCCTGCTGTACGGCCCGGGCGTGACGCTGGGTGTCCAGCGCGGCTTCCCGACGCTCGGCGACGAAGCCTTCCCGGGCCACCAGAACTTCAACAAGCAGCTCGTCAAGTTCATGGAGGAAGGCGGCAAGGTCTACGCCTGCCGCTTCGCGCTGCAGGCGCTCTACGGCCATGGCGAGGGCTCGCTGATCCCCGGCATCGTGCCGATCAACCCGCTCGACGTGCTGGACATCGTGCTGCTGCACCGCAAGGCCAACGCCTTCATCCTCGACACCTGGACGCTGTAAGGCGAGCGCCATGACGACGAGCTCCTTCTCGCCGCGCAGCGTGCGGGCCGCCGCGGTCCAGATCGCGCCGGACTTCGACGACCCGGACGGCACCCTGGCCCGGGTCTGCGAAGCGATCGACGAGGCCGCGGGCAAGGGCGCGCGGATCGTGGTCTTTCCCGAGACCTTCGTGCCGTACTACCCCTACTTCTCCTTCGTGCAGCCGCCGGTGCTCCAGGGCCCTGCGCACCTGCGGCTGATGGAGCGCGCGGTGGTGGTGCCGGGGCCGGTCACGGCCGCCGTGGCCGAGCGGGCCCGGGCCTGCGGGGTCGTGGTGGTGCTCGGCGTCAACGAGCGCGACCATGGCAGCCTCTACAACACCCAGCTGGTGTTCGATGCCGACGGCACGCTGGCGCTCAAGCGCCGGAAGATCACGCCGACGTACCACGAACGCATGGTCTGGGGCCAGGGCGACGGCGCCGGGCTCCGGGTGGTCGACACGGCCGTCGGCCGGGTCGGCGCGCTGGCCTGCTGGGAGCACTACAACCCGCTGGCGCGCTACAGCCTGATGGCCCAGCACGAAGAGATCCACTGCGCCCAGTTCCCGGGCTCGCTGGTCGGCCCGATCTTCGCGGAGCAGATGGAAGTGGCGATCCGGCACCACGCGCTGGAGTCGGGCTGCTTCGTGATCAATGCCACCGGCTGGCTGACCGACGCCCAGATCGCCGCCGTCACGCCCGATGCGGGCCTGCAGAAGGCGCTGCGCGGCGGCTGCCACACCGCGATCGTCTCGCCCGAGGGCAAGCACCTCGCGCCGCCGCTGACCGAAGGCGAGGGCATGGTGATCGCCGACCTCGACATGGCGCTGATCAGCAAGCGCAAACGGATGATGGATTCGGTCGGCCACTACGCGCGGCCCGAATTGCTGAGTCTGGCCATCAACGACCGTCCCGCGGCGACCACCTTCGCGATGCCCGCGGCCGCCGCCGAATCTTCAACCCTCGCCCACGGGAGCCTCCATGACCACGATCGCCCATCCAGCCGCGCCAGCGAGCCGCCAACTGATGACCGAGCTGCAGTCCTTCGGGTTGCGGCTGGATGATCCGAGTGCCGGGGCGGCCAGCCGCCGCGGCGGCGCCGGCCCCTCGGACCACAAGGCCGTGACGGTCGACGGGCACACGATCATGGTGCCGGTCCATACCTCGACGGCCTGGAACTCGCCCTTCACGGCGCAGGCGCCCGACGCCGAGGGCCGCAGCACGCTGACGCGCGGCAGCATCCCGATCGCCAGCATCAGCTTTCCGAAGCAGCCACGCTTCTATGCCATGCAGACCTTCGACGGCGTGCCGTACGCGCACATCGCGACCCTGCACGGCAGCGACGTGCTGGCGACCACCGTGCTGCAGACCTGCATCCGCTACGAGAGCCGGCGCAAGAGCTGTAAGTTCTGCGCGATCGGCCAGTCGCTGGCGGCCGGCCGGACCATCGCGCGCAAGACGCCCGAGCAGCTCGCCGAGGTCGCCCGCGCCGCCGTGCTGCTCGACGGCGTGAAGCACATGGTGCTGACCACCGGCACGCCGAACGCCACCGACCGCGGCGCGCAGATCTTGTGCGAGAGCGCCTTCGCGATCAAGGCGGCGGTCGACCTGCCGATCCAGGGCCAGTGCGAGCCGCCCGACGACGACCGCTGGTTCCGCCGCATGCAGGTGGCCGGCATCGACACGCTCGGCATGCACCTGGAAGCGGTGACGCCCGAGGTTCGCGAACGCATCATGCCCGGCAAGGCGAGCGTGCCGGTGTCGCGCTACACGAGCGCCTTCGAGGCCGCGGTCGGCGTCTTCGGCCGCGGCCAGGTCAGCACCTACATCCTGGCCGGCCTGGGCGACACGCGCGAGGCGATCCTGGAGACCTGCGCGCGCCTGCTGTCGCTCGGCGTCTATCCCTTCGTGGTGCCCTTCGTGCCGATCAGCGGCACGCCGCTGGAGGACCATCCGGCCCCGTCCCCGGCGTTCATGAAGGAGATCCTGGCGCCGCTCGGCCGCATGGTGGCCGCGGCCAACCTGCGCTCGAGCGACATCAAGGCGGGCTGCGGCAAGTGCGGCGCCTGCTCGTCGCTGTCGGTCTACGAGAGCTGACCATGGGCTGCATCGTCGATGACCGGCTGGAGCCGGCCGTGCAGTACCAGCCGGTCGAGTTCCTGGTGCGAGAGGCCGCGCAGCACTGGGAGCGCGAGCAGGCGCATGCGCTGCGCCGCGCGGTGTTCTGCATCGAGCAGGGCATCTTCGTCGGCGACGACCGCGATGCGCTCGACGATCGCGCCCAGTTGCTGGTGGCGATGTCGTGTATCGGCGGCATGCCCGACCAGGTGGTGGGCACGGTGCGCATCCACCAGAGCGCGCCGCAGGTCTGGTGGGGCTCGCGGCTGGCGGTGCATCCGGCCTTCAGGAGCCAGGGCCATCTCGGCGCGACGCTGATCCGCCTCGCGGTGTGCCGGGCGCATGCGCAGGGCTGCGTTGCCTTCCACGCGCATGTGCAGTCGCAGAACGTGCCGCTGTTCCAGAAGCTGCACTGGACGCTGGAAGGCGAACTCGTCGTGCATGGGCGGCCGCATGCCGAGATGCGGGCGGCGCTCGACTTCTATCCGCCTTGCCACGATCCGGTGAGCGGCTTCGTCTCGCGCGCGCGGAGCGCCTCGTGACACTCGCCGAGATGGCCGCCGCATTGCGGTCCAGTCGCGGCTTTGCCCACAAGCGCGACATCAGCGACGTCGTCTCGGCCTTGGGCCGGGCGCTGCCGAACGGCGGCGCGGACCTCTCCCAGGCGGTGCCGATCGGCGACGACTGCGCGGCGCTGCCCGACGGCCAGGGCGGCTACCTGCTGTTCGCGATCGAAGGCCTGGTCGAGGACTTCATCGTCCGCATGCCGTGGTTCGCCGGCTATTGCGGGGTGATGGTCAACGTCAGCGACATCTACGCCATGGGCGGCCGGCCCACTGCCGTGGTCAACGCGCTGTGGAGCGCGGGCATGGACCCGGCGGAGCAGTTGCTCATGGGCATGGCCGCGGCAGCCGGCCGCTACGGCGTGCCGATCGTCGGCGGCCACAGCAACAACCGGAGCGAGCGGCCGCAACTGGCGGTCGCCATTCTCGGCCGGGCGAAGCGTTTGCTGACCAGTTTCGATGCGCGGCCCGGCGACAGCCTGCTGATGGCGGTCGACCTGCGCGGCGCCTACGAGGAGCCCTTTCCGTACTGGAATGCCTCCACCACGGCACCGGCGCAGCGCCTGCGCGGCGACCTCGAACTGCTGCCGCAGCTGGCCGAGGACGGCCTCTGCGACGCGGCCAAGGACATCAGCATGGCCGGCGCAGTCGGCACCGCCTTGATGCTGCTCGAATGCTCGGGCGTCGGCGCGGCCATCGATGTCGATGCCATCCCTCGGCCGTCCGGGGCGCCCTTGCCGCGATGGCTCGGTGCCTTCCCGAGTTTCGGCTTCGTCATGAGCGTGCGGACTTCGAACGTCGGCGAGGTGAGGCGCCGCTTTGCCGCGCGCGACATCGCCTGCGCCGTGGTGGGGCAGGTCGACGACTCGCGCCAGCTCGTGCTGCGCCGAGGCAACGCGCGTGAACTGCTGTGGGACCTGAACGACGATGTCTTCATCCGCGAGGCTGCCGTTGCGCAGGGTGTGCATGAATGACGTTTCGGATCGAGGTCCGCTCAAGATCGGGCTGCTGACCCACTCGGTCAATCCGCGCGGTGGCGTGGTTCACACGATCGAGCTGGCCCATGCGCTGCACGACGCCGGGCACGACGTGACCGTGATGGCGCCGGCGGCGCCGGGCCAGCGCTTCTTCCGGCCGGTGCGTTGCGCCACGCAGCTGGTGCCGGTGCGCGGCGTGCCGAAGGACATGGTCGAGATGGTCGGCACGCGCATCGAGGCCTTCAGGCGCCACCTCGAGAAGCAGCTCGAGGGCACGCGCTTCGACGTGCTGCACGCCCACGACCCGATCGGCGGCAATGCGCTCGCCGACCTCGTGGATGCGGGCCTCGTCCATGGCTTCGTTCGCACGGTGCATCACCTGGAAGTCTTCGCTTCGCCGCAGCTGATGGCCTGGCAGTCGCGGGGATTCCGGCGCGCGAGCCAGGTGTTCTGCGCCAGCCGGATGTGGCGCGACATCCTGGCGCAGCAGCATGGCGTCAGCGCATCGGAGATCTGCAATGGCGTGGACCGCACGCGCTTCAGCGCCGTGGGCCGGCTCGACGACGCGGCGCTGGGTCGTCGGCTCGGCATCCGCAGCGCAGCACCGGTGGTGCTGGCGGTCGGCGGCGTCGAGGAGCGCAAGAACACGCTGCGGCTGCTGCGGGCCTTCGTGCGGCTGCGCGCCGAGCGTCCTCATGCCCAGCTGGTCGTCGCCGGCGGCGCGAGCCTGCTGGACCATGCCCGCTACACGCTCGACTTCAAGGCGCTGGCACAGGCGAGCGGCCTGGACATCGGCCCGGGCCAGCCCATCGTGCTCACCGGACCGCTGGCCGACGACGACATGCCTGGCCTCTACCGGCTGGCCGATGTCGTGGCGATGCCGTCGCTGGTCGAGGGTTTCGGCCTGGTGGTGCTCGAGGCGCTGGCCAGTGGCGTGCCGGTGATGGTCTCGCGCATCGCGCCGTTCACCGAACACCTGGGCGACGCCGATTGCCAGTGGGCGGACCCGCATGACCCGGCGTCGATCGCAGGTGCGCTGGGGCGGGCGATCGACACCCGCGACAGCGACCAGATCGCCCGTTCGGCCGAACGCCTGGGGCATCAGTTCGACTGGTCGGCGTCCGCACAGCGGCATGCGCTCCTCTATCGCCAGGGCTTGCGCGCATCGCGTTCGCAGGCCCAGCCCATCACCTTCTGAATCGACACCGAAAGGCGCAAGAAAACCCATGCCCGTCATGCACTTCAGCGTTCGCTGGCCCGACCAGCGCGAGACGCGCTGCTATTCGCCATCCCTCGTGGTCCAGGACTATCTGCGTCCGGGCCAGACCTATGCCCTGGACGATTTTCTGCAGCGCACCCGCGAGGCGCTAGCCATCGCGTCGGAGCGAGTCCGCGCCAAGTTCGGCTTCGCCTGCTCGCAGGCCATGGACCAGCTGGCCGAGATCGAGCACATCGCCGGCGGCTTCGCTGACCGGCCCGACGCCGAGGTCACGGTCGTGGCCTTCGACTGACCACCTCCCCAGTTCCCTTCCGAAAGTTCACCATGCTCCCCAAGACCACCCACTACAGCGTCATCATCGTCGGCGGCGGCCAGGCCGGCCTGTCGATGAGCCATTGCCTGCAACGGCGCGGCATCGACCACCTGGTGATCGAGAAGCGCACGCTGGTTCACAGCTGGCGCACCCAGCGCTGGGATTCCTTCTGCCTGGTCACGCCCAACTGGCAATGCAATCTGCCCGGCTGGTCCTACCAGGGCGACGATCCGCACGGCTTCATGGTCAAGGACCAGATCAACCACTGGCTCGCCGGCTTCGTCGAGCAGGTGCAGGCGCCGGCGATCGAAGGCGTGACCGTCGAGAAGGTGTCGCGCGCCGGCGATGCCGAGCGCTACACGGTGCAGACCAGCGCCGGCAGCTTCACCGCCGACCAGGTGGTCGTGGCCTCGGGCGGCTACCACAAGCCGGTGGTGCCGCGAATGGCCGAGAAGCTGCCGGGCTCGATCGTGCAGTACCACTCCGCCCAGTATCGAAATCCCGACCAGCTGCCCGAAGGGGCCGTGCTGGTGGTCGGCTGTGGCCAGTCGGGCGCGCAGATCGCCGAAGACCTGCACCTGGCCGGGCGCAAGGTCTATCTCGCCACCGGCAATGCGCCGCGCTGCGCGCGCTTCTACCGCGGCAAGGATGTGGTCGACTGGCTGGCGGACATGGACTACTACGACATGCCCGTGACCCAGCATCCGCTGCGCGAAGGCGTGCGAGACAACACCAACCACTACGTGACGGGCCGCGATGGCGGCCGCGACATCGACCTGCGGCGCTTCGCCGTGGAAGGCATGGCGTTGTACGGCCTGATGACCGGCCTCGACGGCGACGAGCTCGAGTTCCAGCCGAACCTGCGCGAGAACCTCGACCATGCGGACCGCATCTTCAACGGCATCAACGCCTCGATCGACAAGTTCATCGCGAGCCGGGGCATCGACGCGCCGCCGGGAGAGCCTTATGTGCCGGTCTGGCAGCCCGAGCAGGAGCGCACCCGGCTGAGCCTTCGTGCATCGGGCATCGCCAGCGTGGTCTGGTGCATCGGCTTTCTGCCCGACTTCGGCTGGGTCGATGCACCGGTGTTCAACGGGCGCGGCGAGCCGGTGCACCTGCGCGGCGTGACCGGGCAGCCGGGTCTCTACTTCCTCGGGTTGCCGTGGCTGCATACCTGGGGCTCGGGGCGCTTCTCGGGCGTTGCGCGGGATGCGCAGTTCCTGGCCGAGGCGATCGCTTCGGCTGCGGCCGGCGCTGGCGGCGAGCGATCGATCGAACGGGGGCGCCGGGCGAGTACGGCGTAGTCCTCAGGTCCGGCCATGCGGCAGGCCCGCGATGCCACGCTCGAGGTCCCGACCTTGATCCTGCCGGCGATCCAGGTCAACGTGCGTGCCGGGAAGCTGCCGCCGGAGCAGGGTGAGGGTCAGAAAATGCCCGGCAGGAATCTGCGTGTCCGAGTGCGGTAGGCCGCGTAGCCTGGATGCGCCACCAGCAGCCAGCGCTCCTCCACCTCGGCCTTGACGCCGAGCACGATCGCCAGCGCTGCAACGCTGATCCAGCCCCAGACGGAGCTGGCGGCCCAGGCACAGGCCAGCCCGCAGGCCATGACCGCGGTGTACATCGGATGGCGGATCCAGCGGTAGGGACCGCTTTGCACCAGCTGTCCGCCCGCGCGCGGCGTCGGCCGGATATTGAAGTTTCCTGGCCGATTGCAGGCGAGCGACCAGAGTCCCAGCAGCACGCCCAGCACCGCCAGTCCCCAGGCCCCTGCAGGTGCGTGAACGCCGAGGAATTCAGGTGCTGCGAGCAGCGCCAGGACGGTGATCAGCGCGAACTGGATCGCGACCAGCACGGTTCCTGGATCATGTCGGAATGGGCTGTCGGTGTTCATTCGGCGCCAACCGTACCAGGCTTGCGATCCTGCTCGAGTCACGCGCTCAGGCGTGGCGTTCCCTTGGCTTGTTCCGGACGGCGCTCAACCGGCGACCAGCACGCAGCAATGCGCGAGATCGATGACGCGCTTGGCCAGGGACGTCTCGGCCAGACGACGCAGCAGCGCGCGCTTGCGGTGGCCGATGACGATCAGGTCGGCGCCGAATCGATCCGCGGCCGCGACGATCTGTTCGGAACAGTTTCCCTCCACGACTTCCAGTTCGACGTCGACCCGTGCATCCGCGCCCCTGTCGCGCAGCGGCGCCAGATAGGCCCAGCACTGCGCACGGGCCTGGTCGAGGGAGGCATGCGTCTCGACCTCGGCGGACCACGCCACGGCCACCACGTGAAGGGGCGCATGGGCCTCCCGAGCGGCTTCCATCGCGCGCCCGAACGCGATTTCCGAGCTTTGGGTTCCGTCGTACGCCAGCAGGATCTTTCTGAACATGGTGCGTCTCCTTCAGTGTGCGCAGGCGAACACCTGCCGTGCCACGGAGCCGATCAGCCATCGCTCGATGCGGCCGACCCGACAAACCCCATCTCCAGTGGCAGCTTGACGTAGAAAAGCTCGAGCTTCTCGCCGTCCAGGTGGGCGAGAAAGCGCTGGGCCTCATCCTCGCTCAGCGCAAACCCGACCTCCACCGGGACATCGCCGGCCAGCTCGAAGAAGTGCTCCTCGTGCAGCTTGCCATGGCGGCCGTAGCCGGCGATGGCCCGAAAGGCCGAGCCGCCGTGGATGCCCAGCTTCCGGGCTTCCCGGAGCAGCCATTCATAGGCGAGGATGCCGTGGTGACGGCGGTTTTCCTGGACGTAGAACTTGAGGTAGATGCCTTTCACGGTGTCCTCCTTCGGCTCGAATCACGGGTTGGGACAGCATCGCCTGCCGGGTCTCTAGACCCTGACGAAGAGCGCATTCGCGATCAGGATGCCGATCCCGGTGAGGATCAGCGAGCCGGCGAGGTGCACGCTCGCGGCCCCCAGGGCCCACCAGTGCTGGTGCCGGCCGATCAACGTCACGACCTCGATCGAGAATGTGGAGAAGGTCGTCAGGCCGCCCATGAAGCCGGTGATGATCAGGAGCCGCCATTCAGGCGCGAGGCCGCTGTTGTGAGAGAAGAAGGCGCTCGCGACACCGACCAGCAAGCCGCCGATGAGATTGGCGGCCAGGGTGCCCAGCGGAATCGTCGGGAACAACGGGTTCAGCCAGCCACCCAGCCACCAGCGCAGCAAGGCACCGCAGCCGGCACCGCCGAAGACCGCAAGCAATGAAAAGCCGCTCATGTCGCTCCTTGGTCAAGGGGCCGGAGCGACCGGTGCGGCAAGGGCGCCGGTCCACGCGGGTCCCGGGTCGATATCATCGGCCGCACGCAGCGCGCTGGGCCGTCTCGGCGCTTGACTTGGTCACGACAATGTGTCAACTTGTGACCCCTGCGAAGCATGACAGACGCATGACAGATGCGCGGCGTGCGCGGAGGCACCGCATCGATACGGAGAGTTGACCATGCTGGGTGAATTCGTCTCGAGGGAAGTCGCTGCCACCCTGGCTGCTCGGGGGCGGCAAAAAACGCAGCATCTGATCGAGTTCGATCCCGACACCGTCCGGTCGTCATACAACCGGCGACCGTTCCTGGTGAGCCATCGCCTGGCCGACCATCCCAGATTCTCGCTGCCGGAACTGTTTGCGCTCTGCCGGCGTCTGCCGCGCGACGAGGTGAAGTATCGCGTCGGCGTGATACCCGGCGACGCCGACTTCGACGCGTCCTATACGCGTTACGGCCAGGGCCTTGTCCTGGACGACGTGCTGGAAAGCTTCGAGCAATCGAGGGCCTTCATCTGCATCTACAACCCGGAACGCGATGCTGTCTACCGCCCCTTGCTGGAAGGGCTGTTGGCCGAGATCGCCGCGGCGATCGACGAGTTCGATCCGGTGATCACCTGGTACTCGACGTACTTCTTCATCTCCACGCAGGACTCGATCACGCCCTACCACATGGACCGCGAGATGAATTTTCTGCTTCAGGTGCGAGGGGAAAAACAGGTGGCGCTTTGGGACCCCAGCGACGACGAGATCATGAGTTCGGCAGAAAAGGACCGTCTGCTCTCGCCCTTCAACACCAGGCGGCCGCCCTATCTGCCCTCGTTCGAATCGAAAGCGAAGACCTTCGATCTGAAGCCTGGGCTCGGTGTCCATCACCCCTTCATCGCCCCCCATAGGGTCCACACAGACTCCGAACTCTCCATCTCCCTGGCGTTCACTTTTCGCACGCAGAAGTCCGACATGTTGACGAGCGCGCATGCGTTCAACTACATGTTGCGTCGTTGCGGCTGGTCGCCGGCAGAGGTCGGGCAGAGCCCGTTTGCCGATCAGATCAAGATTGCAGCAGCGAATGCCGCACGAGTGCCCATCAACCTGCTGAAAAGGGCTCGGCGCGCACGCGGGCCCTCGCCCTGATCCTGTTTCTGGAGGCCGCGCTCTACAGCCCGGGGCGGCAAGCTGGCGGCGGAAGCCACTTCGACTGGCATACTGGCGGATCTTTAGTGCCTTTTTCACACGATCGTGAAAACCTTGATCCTCGTGCGGCATGCGAAATCGAGTCGCGACGATCCGTCTTTGCCCGATCGGCTGCGACCCTTGGACGATCGGGGCCGCCACGACGCGCCCACCATGGGCAAGCGCCTCGGCAAGCGCGGGCCGAAGCCCGATCTGCTCGTGTCGAGCCCGGCACTGCGAGCGCTGGCGACGGCGCAACTCATCGCCGACGAGATCCACTGTCGGCGCAAGGACATCGTCGTCGATGAACGCCTCTACGCCAGCAGCCCCGACACCTTGCTCGCCGTCATTCGCACATTGGATGACAAGCTGAATTGCGTGATGCTGTTCGGCCACAACCCCGAGTTCACCGAGCTCGCGCACCAGCTGTCGAACGAGATCGTCGACATGCCCACGTGTGCCGTCGCCGAGTTCCGCTTCGACGCCAAGGCATGGGCGGAAGTCGGGGAGATCGGCCCGACGAAGGTGAAGCTGGACGTGCCCAGGGCGTAGGTCCACGGCGGACATGCAGGCCGCCCGCTGGAGAACTCGACGCGCCAGTTCCAGCTCGCGATCTCGGCTCTTTCCTGTGGCGTGCTTCCCAGCAGAGGCGGCTCCGGGAAGCGAGCTCAGTCCCAGACGATTCGCGTCCCTGCCTGGACCGCCCAGGCCTGATAGGACTGCTTGCCCGTCTGCCAACCCAGGGTACCCCAGGCCGTCCAGCCCCTCTGGAACCTGGCGTCGATGCCCGCCTTGAGCTCGAAGCGGTCCGCGGGGTAGAGGTACTTGGTCGAGACGTTGTTGGTGATCACCTCGTCGCCGAGGGCGTCGTGCCACCAGTTCACGGCCGCGAACGGCCGCACCACGGCGCCCCCCCAGCCGAAGGATTCGCGTTCGGCGCGCACGCCCAGCCTGGACAGCCACCCGCCGCGGTGGGCGCCGTCGACCTCCAGGCCATCCAGCTGGGTCACGTTGTAGGTGTGGTTGTGGTCGTAGACGAACTGGCCTTGCGGGATCAGCGACCAAGCGCTGTCCTGCCACCGCATGACATAGCCTCCTTCCGCCGACAGGATGCTCGCGTGCGAGTTGTAGTCGACCCGTTCCCCCAGCAGGGTGTCGACGCGGTTGGAGAACCAGGCGTACTGGCCCCAGAGGTCGCTGTACCAGCCACTGCGGGTTTGATCGTTCTGGTACCAGGTACCGAAGGCGCCCAGGCTGAATCCGCTGGTTCTTCCTTGCGACTGGAGGCCGTACGCGACGCTCTGCGAATCGCTGCGCGTGGCGCCGTAGCCGAACATGGCGCCGATGTGCATGTTGTCGGCGCCGCCGAACGGTGACCAGTGGGCCAGTGTTGCCGTGCCTTGCACGAAGGCCGCCTTGCTGTCGATGTCGAAGCTGCCGGTGTCGCCATGGGTCTGATCGCCGGTGCCGCCGACGCGCAGGTCGATGGGGCCTTTCGCTGGCTGCAGGCCGGTGCCCTGGGGCTGCCAGCCCCAGCCGCCCTGGCGGTCGTCCAGGCTGTTCACGAAGAGAACGCCCGACTGGTGCTGATTGCCGAAGTAGGCGCCGGTCTCGGGCCTCGCGCCCGGGGGGATGAGCGGCACCGGTGTGCAGGCAGACAGGGGCGACGGCGGCACGCACTGGGCCCAGGCCTCGCAAGCCGCGAAGCCGACGGCGACCGTGACCGCCCAGCGGCAGGCATCGGCGAAGGCGCGGCCCGACCGGACGTGTCGGGCGCCGGCCGGTTGTCGAGTTTCTGAAGACAGACGCATGGTCGCACTCCTTCGCTCCGGACCGCAGCCGCAACGAGCCCCTCGGGGAACTCTAGGGTTCCATCATGAAGGCAATCCGAGCGCATTGGAAGACGCGCGGCGTCATCGAGTGCGTGCTGGGCTCCCCGGCTCGCCGCCTGCGTGTTCCGCTGCACGCTGCGAAGACCAGGCCGGCCCCTGCACGGCCAGCAATCCCGAGCGTCCCGCCACTTCGCCCTGGACCAAGCGGTGGCGCGGCAGGGTCGCGGGGTCGGTCGACGCGGCGAGGTCGCCCAGCGTGACAAGCTGGTGTCCCTGGGCCTGCCAGCCCTTCAGCAGGCGCTCGAAGACGGGCATGAGCTTCATGCCCTCGAGTTCTGCGTGCAGCGTGTAGACCTGATCGCGCTCGCACCCGGCCGTGAGCTCCAGCACATGGGCATGGACATTCTGCGCATCGAGATCGTCGATGCCGATCAGTTCGTCGAGCGTGGGCAGCGTGGTCGGCCACTGCGGCGGCCCGATGGCACGTCCGTCGTCGGCCACCGGGACGAAAGGCCCCGTGCCTCGCGTATCCGACGCCACGTCGATGCCGAGTTCGGTCTCGGCTTGCGCCGCCGCCGCATTGAACTGCCATCCGGCCGCGCCATGCAGCCGCGGGGCGGCACCGAAGATCTGCGTGTGCCGTTCCACCGCGCGCTGCATCTCGCGCGTGGTCCAGGCGGGGTCGCGCCGCATCAGGTGGTCCTGCCAGTCGATGTGGTCCCAGCAATGCACGCCGACCTCGAAGCCGGCATCGCGTACCGCGCGCAAGGTCGAGGCCTCGCGCCGGCCGATGTCGGGCCCCGGCAGCAGGCTGCCGTACAGCAGGGTGCGCAGCCCGTAGTGCTCGAGCACCGAGGTGCGCGCCACCTTTTGCAGGAAGCCGGGGCGGAACACGCGCAGGATGGCCCTGCCGGTGTGGTCCGGGCCGAGGCTGAACAGGAAGCTGGCCCGCGCGCCGCTGCGCTGCAGCAGCGCCAGAAGCCGGGGTACGCCTTCGCGGGTGCCGCGCAGGGTGTCGACGTCGACCTTCAGTGCGATGCGCGCCATCGCCTCAAAGCGCCAGGTCCGCGGCCGCCTCGACCTCGTCCCGGTAGTAGGCGAACAGACTGGCCAGGGCTTCCTGCATGCCGACTTGCGGGCTCCAGTCCAGGTCCTTCATGGTCGCGCGGATGTCGGGCACCCGGTGGGACACGTCCTGGTAGCCGCGGCCGTAGTAGTCGGCCGACGAGACATCGACCAGGCGCACCTTCTCGGCGGCCTCGCGGTACTCGGGCAGCGTGCGCGCCAGCGCGAGCATCATCTCGGCCAGCGCGCGGATCGAGTGGTTGTTGACCGGGTTGCCGATGTTGTAGATCTTCGAGTCGGCCACGCCGCCCTCGTTGGCGATGATCTTGACCAGCGCGGCGATGCCGTCGTCCACGTAGGTGAAGGCCCGTTGCTGGCTGCCGCCGTCGACCAGCCGGATCGGCTCGCCGCGCACGATGTGGCCAAGGAACTGGGTGATCACGCGGCTCGAGCCCTCCTTCGGCGTGTGCAGGCTGTCCAGGCCCGGCCCGATCCAGTTGAACGGACGGAACAGCGTGTAGCGCAGGCCTTCCTGCAGGCCGTAGGCGTGGATCACGCGGTCCATGAGTTGCTTCGCGGCGGCGTAGATCCAGCGCGGCTTGTTGATCGGCCCGTAGACCAGGTTCGACTCCTCGGGATCGAAGGCCTCGTCGGTGCACATGCCGTAGACCTCGCTGGTCGAGGGGAACACCACCCGCTTGCCGTACTTGAGGCACTGCCGCACGATCGGCAGGTTGGCCTCGAAGTCGAGCTCGAAGACGCGCAGCGGCTGCTTCACGTAGGTCGCCGGGGTCGCGATCGCCACCAGCGGAAGGACGACATCGCACTTCTTCACGTGGTATTCGATCCATTCCTTGTTGATCGTGATGTCGCCTTCGAAGAAATGGAAGCGCGGGTCGCCGAGCCACGGCGTGACGCGATCCGTCTGCATGTCCATGCCGTAGACGTGCCAGTCGGTGGTTTCGAGGATATGGCGCGTGAGGTGGTGGCCGATGAAGCCGTTGACGCCGAGGATGAGGACTTTGAGCATGATGGGGCAATCCGTGGTTTGGGAATGAATCAGGTGTCGGCCGGCACGCAGCGCGCGCCGAAGAGGCGTTCGAAACCGGCCGCGTCGATCGCGCCGGCATCGCCCTGTGCGGCCAGCACTTCGAGCGCGCTGCCGTCCGCTGCCAGCAGCCAGAGCGCGCCGGCCTCGCTCGCCAGGCGCAGGCCCGGGGCGGTCTCTCGCCGCGGCCGTTCGGCGAACCGGGTCCGGTCGATCCGGATGCGCTGTCCGCCGACGCGGCAGAAGGCGCCGGGATAGTAGGGCGGCGCGAGGGCGCGCACCAGGTTGTGGATCTGCATGGCGTTCGCCGTCGGCGGGATCGATCCGTCCTCCGGCTTGCGGCCGCCGAAATACCGGCCTTGGGAGAGGTCCTGCGGCCGCTCGACGGCGGTCCCCGCCAGCAGCCCCGGCAGGCTTCGCGCCAGCGTGATCTCGGCCGCGACGACGACCTTGCCGAACACATCGTGCGCGGTGTCGTCGATCAGGATCGGCACCGCGCATTGATCGACGATGGCGCCGTTGTCGGGCTTCTCGTTCATGCGATGCAGGGTGGCGCCGGTCTGTTTCGCGCCCTCGATGACGGCCCAGTTCACCGGCGCCCGCCCGCGGTACTGCGGCAGCAGCGAGCCGTGCATGTTGTAGGCGCCGCGGCGCGGCAGCTGCAGCCACGGCGCCTTGAGCATCTGGCGGTAGTAGAACGAGAACAGGAAGTCGGGGGCCGACGCCTTCGCTTCGGCCAGCAGCTCCGGCAGATGCGGGTCGGCCGGCGTCACGCAGCGCAGGCCGTGCGATGCCGCCACCTCGGCCACGCTGGCGAACCAGATGGCCTCGCCGGCCGCGTCGGCGTGGGTGACCACCAGCGGCACGTCGACACCGGCGTCCAGCAGCACCCGGAGGCAGCGCACGCCGACGTCGTGGTAGGCGAAGACGATGGCTTTCATGGGCGCTTGCGCTCCAGCACGGCGTTGATGACATAGCGCGGCCGCGCCCGCACCTCCTGGTAGATGCGCCCGATGTACTCGCCCAGCAGGCCGATGCCGAACAGGGCCAGCCCCATCAGCAGGAACAGCAGCGCGAACAGCGTGAAGACGCCGCCTTCCTCGGGCCCCAGCACGATCCGGCGTGCCGCCAGGATCACGAACAGCAGCGCGGACAGCATCGACACCGCGATGCCGAGCAGCGAGAAGGCCTGCAGCGGCAGCAGCGAGAAGCCGGTCACCAGGTCGAAGTTGAGGCGCACCAGGCTGTAGAAGGAGTACTTCGACTCGCCCGCATGCCGCTCCTCGTGGCCGACCACGACCTCGGCCGGATTGCGCGAGAACTGCAGCGCCAGCGCGGGAATGAAGGTGTTCATCTCGTTGCACTGGTTGATCAGCTGCACCACGTTGCGGCTGTAGGCGCGCAGCATCGAGCCATGGTCGGTCATCACGATGCCCGTGAGCCGATGGCGCAGGCGGTTCATGGCACGCGACGCCCAGCGCCGCCAGGCCGAATCCTGGCGATCGCGCCGGATCGATCCGACGCAGTCGTGCCCGCGGTCCATCGCGTCCAGCAGCAGTTGGATGTCTTCCGGCGGATTCTGCAGGTCGGCATCGAGGGTGACGATGCGCTCGCCCTGGCAGTGCTCGAAGCCCGCCAGGATCGCCCGGTGCTGGCCGAAGTTGCCGTTGAAGAGAATCACCCGCGTGACGTCGGGGCGGCGCTCGAACTGCGCCGCCAGCAGCGCGGCGGAGCGGTCCCGGCTGCCGTCGTTGATGAAGATCACCTCGTAGCTGAGCCCGAGCGCATCGAGCGCCGGATAGAGGCGATCGAACAGCGCCGCCAGCCCCTGCTCCTCGTTGTAGACCGGAATCACGACGCTCAGCTCGGGTGCGTCGCTGCGGGCTTCGGTCTCGTCGTCGAGGATGGAAACCGCCTTCAGTACCGTCATGGCCGCACTCCCCTCAGTTGGGCCGTCACTTCGGCGACGCTGTCGCAGACGCGGTCGACATCGGCGTCCGTCATGGCAGGAAAGAGCGGCAGCGTGACCGTGCGTTCGCCGATGTCCTCGGCCACCGGGAAATCGCCGCGGGCGAAACCCATGGCCCGGAACAGCGAGAACAGGTGCATCGCGGGATAGTGCACGCCGACGCCGATGCCGCGCTCTTTCATGGCGGCCAGGAAATCGGCGCGCGCGGGTGCCAGCTCGCGCGGCAGCAGGGGTTGGAACATGTGCCAGTTGCCGTTCAGCTCCGGGTCTTCGGGGGGCAACTCGAAGCCGAGCGACCGGTCCCAGCGCTTGAAATAGCGCTGCGCCAGCCGACGCCGGCTGGCGTTGAAGGCATCGATGCTGCGCAACTGTCCGAGGCCGATCGCCGCCGCGATGTCGGTCATGTTGGCCTTGGCGCCCCAGGCTTCCACCTCCATGCCGCCGCCGGGCAGCCGCACGACGCCCTGCAGGCGCAGCCGCTCGAAGCGCTGCGCCTCGTCATCGTCGTTCAGCACCAGGCAGCCGCCCTCGCCCGAGGTCATGTTCTTGTTGGCATGGAAGCTGAAGGACACCAGGTCGCCGAAGCTGCCGATCGCCCGCCCGTCCCACTGCGCGCCGAAGGACTGCGCGGCATCCTCGACGACGCGCAGTCCATGGGTTGCGGCCAGGCGATTGAGCCGTGCCCGGTCGACGGGCAGGCCGGCCAGGTCGACCGGCAGCAGCGCGCGCGTGCGCGGCGTGATGGCGGCCTCGACGCGGTCGAGGTCGATGTTGCGGGTGCGTGCGTCGACATCGACGAACACCGGCGTGGCGCCGACCGCCAGCACCACGTTGGCCGTCGCGACCCAGCTCAGCGGCGTAGTGATGACCTGGTCGCCCGGGCCGATGCCGCACAGGCGCAGCGCCAGCTCGAGGGAGGCGGTGCCGGAGTTCACCAGGCGCACGGGCCGGCCGTCGAAGCGGCTGGACAGGGCGGCCTCGAGCGCCTGGCACTTCGGGCCGGTGGTGAGCCAGCCGGAGCGGAGCACCTCGGACACCTCGGCGACGGTGCGCTCGTCGATCGACGGACGGGTGAAGGGAAGGAAGGGCGCTGCGCTCATTGCGTGCTCCCGCTGCGCGCCACCAGGACCACGCCGACCACGATGACCGCGATGCCGAGCCAGCGCTGGGCGTTGACCTGTTCGCCGAACAGCCACCACGCGAGCGCTGCATTGACGACATAGCCGATCGAGAGCATCGGGTAGGCGATGCTCACTTCGACCCGAGACAGGGCGACGATCCAGACCACCACGCTGATCGCGTAGCAGGCCAGGCCGCCGAGGATGCCGGGGTGCTGCGCCAGTCCGGTCGCACTGCGCCAGAGCGCGGCACTGCCGTCGGACATGGATATCTCGCCGACGCTGCGCGCCCCGGCCTTCAGCAGCAACTGGGCTGCGGCGTTGAGCAGGACACCGCTCAGCACCCATGCAAAATCGATGATCTTCATTGTCTCGCCACCACCACTCGTCGTTGATCCTGATAAATGACACGCATCGGAATGTCGCGCTGGCGCAGGGCCAGGAAGCTTGGAAAGTCCATGTAGGCGGCCGCCTGCGGCAGCGCCTGCCAGCGGCTCGCGAATTCGTCGAGCGACTCGATCGAGCGGCCGGGCTCCAACACCTGTCCCATGGCGAACTCGTCCTGGTAGTTCACCAGCGTGACGTCGCGTCGCAGGTAGAAGGGCAGCGTCTGATCATAGATGCCGACCGCGAACACGGGCGCCCCGGACCGCAGCACCGGTTCCATGGCCGACACGAATGGCGCCGAACTCTTGAGCTGCCCGAACGGGTTGTGGGACGCCATCACGATCGCCATCCCGATGATATGGCCGAGCGCCAGGCTCGCAACGGCCAGCGTGACGCCGCGCCGCCGCAGGGCCCACCATGCGAAGGCCGCGAACGCCAGGAAGACCGCGGCGCCCCAGCGGATCCCGGCGCCGAGCTGGGTGAAGATCTCGGCCGGCGTCGAATAGGATGCCACCCGGGCGCTCTGTGTCGAGGCGATCAGAGCCACGGTCCAGGCCAGGATCGGCACCAGCAGGTGGCGGCGCAGCACGCGCGGGCTGGCCTGCTGGAGCCGCAGTCCGATGAGCAGCGCCAGTGCCGGGAACATCGGCAGGATGTAGGAAGGCAGTTTCGAACCGCTGGCGCTGAAGAACAGCAGCACGAAGAGCGAGTGGACGAAGAGGATGTCGGCCGGCGCGATGCGTCGTGGCGGCCCGTCCTCGGTTCGCCGGGGCCACAGCCAGGGCAGGGCGCTGGTCCAGGGCAGCATCCCGCCGACCAGCAGCGGGAGGTAATACCACCAGGCGCCTTCGCGCTGGTGCACCTTCGTCAGGTAGCGCGCGAAATGCTCATGGATGAAGAAGAACTGGGCAAAGCTCGGATTGCGCATCGAGACCAGCACGAACCACGGCGCGGCCAGCAGCAGGAAGATCAGCAGGCCCGAGACCCAGTGCATCCTGCGCCAGGGACCGAAGTCGCGGCGCCAGAGACAGGTCAGCAGCAGCGTCGCGCCAGGAATCAGCAGCCCGACCAGCCCCTTGCTCAACACTGCGCCGGCCATCGCGGCCCACGCGAGCCAGATCCAGTTCCTGCGCTGCGTCGGCGTGGCGGCGACGTTCTCCGCGATCAGCACGGCGCACAAGGCGGTCGTGAGGAACAGCGTCAGGCTGGCATCGAGGGTCAGGAAATGGGCGTTGCCGAAGACCCAGGTCATCGACGCGGCGACGGCCAGGCTGCGGATGCCGGTCTCCTTGCCCCAGAGCCGCCAGGCGGTCGCGCCGACCACCAGCACCGTGAGGAAACCGGCGAGCGCGGGCCACAGGCGGGCGGCGAAGTCGTTCAGGCCGAACAGCTGCAGGAACAGGGCGCTGACCCAGTACTGCAGAGGAGGCTTCTCGAAATAGAGCAGGCCGTTCAGGCGCGGCGTGACGAAGTCGCCGCTGCGAAGCATCTCCCAGGCGAGGCTGGCATAGCGGCCCTCGTCGGGACTGATCAACGAACGGTTGGACAGGGAGCCGAACCAGACCACTGCCAGCACGGCGAGCAGCAGCGCCAGCACCGCGGGAGAGACCGGTCGCTCGGCCGCAAGCGGCGTTGCGCCGCTGTATCTAACTTGATCCATCTGATGATTCATGAACACGTTGGGATGTGCCTCGGGAGCAGCGCTCCGTTGCACGGCTGGCGCCTCGGCGCCCCGTCTCGATGAAGATCAGCGTGGGGGAGCCGTCTCTGGCGGACGACTTCGCCAGAGCGCGGTGCGCGGCGGTGCGCCGCTTGCCGTCGGTACCTTGAAGGCCGGCGTGCGCGATAAGGGCGAGACTCGGCGGCCGGGCCATACGGCCAGCGGCGCCATCAGCAGCACCAGGCCGAGGAAAGCGGCGAGGCCGCTCAGGAAGGCCAGCGGCGAGTCGATGCTGGCGCCGGCGGGGACGAAGAGCGTGACCTCGAGCGCCATCGGTGCCTTGGCGTCGTCGTCCGGCTGGAACCGGGCGGTCTCGCCGACGGAGCGGACGCTGAGCTGCTGCTGCGGGACGAGGCCGTCGTCGTCGAAGCGCACCGAGAGGAAAGGCTGGGCGGCGCTCAACGCCACAAGCAACGTGCACCACCAAGGGCAAAGCCTGGCGAGACGTCGAAGAAGGCGGTGGGTCAACATTGGTGCATGCTACGCGCTCCACCTGTCAGAAACCTGAACGAGCGGGCGCGCCGCCGGATGGCGGGGGTATTGGGGGGTGTTCAGGGAGCCGGCATCCTAACGCCCTGCCTCAGTTTCATGCAAGCCTTCGGGACGACCGCGCGCCAGGCGCCTTCCGGCCCGCGCACCAGCCGCAGGAACAGGAAAACGATCCACGGCAGACTGAGCCCGATGGCCGCATCGCGGGTGGCCGAGTTGACGCTGATCGCCACCAGCAGCGTCAGCAGCGCGACGAAGGCCAGCCGGCCGGTCAGGTCGGATCGCCGCCAGGCCATGCGAAGGCCGGTGGCGAAGACGAGCGCCAGCGCCAGAAGCCCCGGCACGCCGGTTTGCGAGCCCATCCAAAGGAAGTCGTTGTGCGGCATGTTGTAGTCGTGCAGCAGGCTCGGCGCGCGCCGCTGCCATTCGCTGGTCCAGCTGCCGACGCCCCAGCCGGTCCAGGGCCGTTCGAGCATCATGCGCGTCGTTTCCCGGTACATGTAGAAGCGCACCACCCAGCTGCCTTCCGACACCGCGCCCGCCTGCGCCGCTTCGATCTCCTGCACGCCGAGCTTGAACTTCTCCTGGGCCGACGGTGCTTGCGAGATCAGGCCGCCGGCGGCGATCACCACGACGCTGAGCGAGAACGCGAGCGCTCGCAGCCGAAGGCGCCATTGGTGCACGCAGGCACCGAGCACGGCGAGGAACAAGGCGATCAACGAGGTGCGCGAAGGCAGTGCCAGCGTGACGATCAGGGCGCAGCCCAGGGTCGCGGCGAAGGCGGCGGCCAGTCCGACGGCCCGCTGCGGCGCGGCGGCCGGGAGCGCCAGGCCCCAGGTGGCCGCCAAGGCGCCGATCAGGGCGAACAGCAAGGCATCGTTGATCGACTTGTTGCCCTTCATGGTCGTGACGTTGTGCCAGATCGCCAGACCGGGCAGTCCGAAGGCGCGGGTCAGCAGCATCGCCAGCAGCGCCAGCAAGGCGCCGATGAAGAAGCCGCGCAGGCCCCAGGCGGCTTCCTCGGTCGACAGCAGGATCGGCAGGGCGATCGTGGCCGCGATCCGGAAGCCGTGCCCCAGCTCCACCGGCGTTCCGGCATAGCGCGGGCCCAGCGCGAGGACGGCCAGCGTCCACAGCACGAAGGCCAGGATGGCCCACCGCAGGGGATGGGTGCGCCATCGGTCGAGGCGCTCGCGCAGTTCGCCGCCGGCCAGGAGCGCGAGGATGAGCAGGGTCGCGCCGAGGTAGTTGAGGCCTACCGGCATGAACACGACAGAGCCCCACAGGAAGGCGCAGTTTCGAACCCAGGTGGGTCGGGACATGGGATGCACAGGGGCGGGCGAAAAAAGCTGCAATTCTTTGCGACGAGCGTGAACGAAGCATGAATGCCGCTAGCGCGTCCAGCGGCGCAGGCCCAGATCGGCCGCCACGGCCTGGTAGTGCGCGATGCGGTCCCGCACGTGGTCCTCCAGCGCGGCGCCGGTCAGCGAGAAAGGGTACAGGCGATGGCGTTCGCGCAGGGCCGGGTAGCTCGGCGCCGCCATGGCGTCGCGGAAGGCCTCGGTCCATGCGCGAACCGCCGCTTCGGCCACCTCGGCGCTCATGTACACGCCGCGCAGGGTCGGCCACACCAGGTCCACCTTCTGCGCCCGGGCGGTCGGTATTCCGGCCAGCTCGCCGCCCAGCGGCGCATCGCTGAGGACCGCCAGGATCCGGATGGCCGCGCCGCCCGCGATCGCCTGCAGCGCTTCGGCCGCATCGCCGGGAAAGACGTCGACATGCTTGCCCTGCAGCGCGCTCAAGGCGTCGCCGCCGCCCTCGAACGAGACGAAGCGCATCGACTTGTGATCGCGACCGGCCGCCCGGAGCAGCAACGCGGCCTTCACCCAGTCCTGGCTCCCCACCGTGCCGCCGGCGCCGAACACGAGGCGCGAGGGTTCTTGCTGCAAGGCGGCAATCACTTCCTGGAGCGACCTGTAGGGTGAGTCGCGATGAACCGCGATCACGCCGTAGTCGGTGCCGAGGGCGGCGATCCATCGCGCCGCGGAGGCCGAGTGGGGGCCGAAGCGGCCTTGGGCGATGTTGAGCAGGGAGCCGCTCGAGAAGGCCACCAGGATCGACGGGCCGCCCATCCGGCCCGTGGCGATGCGGTCGAAGGCCAGCGCCCCGATGCCGCCGGGAAGGAAGCGCTGGCCCAGCGGCGGGCGGCTTGGCCGAACCACCTGCAAGCCGTCCCGCGCCAGGGCGCAGGTCAGGTCGAAGCCGCCGCCGGCCTTCGCGGGAATCACGCACTCCGCCGGCGCGAGGCTCGGATCGTCTGCCGCGCCGGCCGCGATGCAGGCAGCCGGCAAAAGCGCGGCAGGCAGCATGCCCAGCGCTTGGCGGCGAGTGAATGCGGGCGTGGGCATGGGGGGCGGATCTCCGGCAATCGACGGCGTCAGGCGCTGCGAACCGGCCACCAGAGCGTGGCATGCAGGCCCTGGCCGTCCTCGCGCGCCCTGAGTTCGAGATCGCCCTGGTGTCGTTGCGCAATCGATCGCGCGATCGCCAGTCCCAGCCCCGATCCGCCCTTTCTCGCCCGCGCGCCCCGGACGAAGCGCCGGCCCAGCGCCGCGCATTCCTCGTCGCTCAGGCCCGGTCCGTTGTCCTCGACGGTGATCCGCCATCCCCGCGGCTCCTTGCCGGCGAAGAGGGTGATGGTGCCGTGGGCCGGCGTGTAGGCGATGGCGTTGACCACGAGGTTGCCCAGCGCCTCGCGCAGCAGGCCCGCATCGGCGACCGCCCGCAGCGCCATGGCCGGCGGGTGGATGCCGAGGTCGATGTGCTTGGCGCGTGCGAGCGCCAGCAGATCGACCGCGACCTCGCGCAGCAAGGCCGCCAGGTCGACTTCCGCGAAGGCCAGCGACACGGTGTCGCTGCGCCCCAGGGCGAGCAGCTGCTGGGTGCTGCGCGTGACGCGACCGATCTCCGTGCCGAGGGCCTCGAGGGCGGCGCCGACTTTGGCCGGGTCCTGTTCGCGCCGGGCATAGTCGACCTGCATCTGGAGCGTCGTCAGGTGGGTGCGGAGCTGATGCGACGCGTCGTCGAGGAACTGGCGCTGCTGGGCCACCAGGTCCTGGGTCCGGGACATCTGCTGGTTGACCGCGGCGACCAGCGGTCGGATGTCCGCCGGAAGATCGGATTCGTCGATGCGGGTCAGGTCGTCGGCCTTGCGCGCCTGCACCTCGCGGGCGAGCCGGGTCAGCGGCCGCAATGCGGCCGCCAGGGCCACCGCCGTGCTCAACAGGAGCAGCGCCAGCACCAGGCCGTCGCGAAGCGCCGCACGGCGAACGAAGCGCGAAGTGAACTCCTGCCGGGAGCGCGTGCTTTCGCCGACCTGGATCAGCACGCTGCGCCCCTGGCTTCCCGCCGGTGCGCGATCGAGGTCGCGGCGGTAGGCGGCAAAGCGGACCGATTCGCCGAAGTAGCTCGCGTCGTAGAACACGGGAACCCCGGGCACCAGGGCGGCCTGCGGCTCGGGCAGGTCCGCGCTGCCCAGTTCGACCAGGCCGTCGGAGGTCGCGACGCGGAAGTAGACCTGGCCGCTGGCGGTCAGCTCGAAGAATTCGAACAGGGTGTACGGCAGTTCGACGGCCAGGCCGCCCGAGGCCGTCGAGATGTTGGCGTCGATCGACTTCAGCGCGCCGAGCACCGACCGGTCGTAGGCCGCATTGGCGGCCTCGAGCGCGTCGTGCCGGGTCATCCAGAGCTCGACGCAGGTCACCAGCAGCAGCAGCGGAAGCAGCAGCAGCGCAAGGCGCTGCCGCAAGCTCGCACGCCGGGCCCAGTCCGCGGCAGCTCCGAATGGGCGCGGCAGGGCGGTCAATCAGCCGGCCTCCAGGGCGTAGCCCAGTCCGCGCAGTGTCGTGATGCGAACCCCGCTGCCGTCGAGCCGCTTGCGCAGGCGGTGCACGAACACCTCCACCGCCTCGGGATGCACGTTGTCGTCGTCCGAGAACACGCGGTCGAGGATCTGCTGCTTGGACAAGGGCTCGCCGCTGCGCTGGGCCAGCACGCGCAGCACGGACAGTTCGCGTGGAGACAGCGCGAGCAACTCGCCGTCGAGCAGGAACTGCCGGCGCGTTCCGTCGTAGACCAGCGGCCCGCAGGCGAGCCGGGGATGCTCGACGCCCCGGGCCCGCCGCACCAGCGCATGCAGGCGGGCCTCGAGTTCGGCCAGCGCGAAGGGCTTGGCGAGAAAGTCGTCGGCGCCGGCGTTCAGCAGTTCGACGCGCTCGCTCAGCGAGTCGCGCGCCGTGAGGATCAGCGTCGGCAGCCGCTGGTCCCGTTCTCGCAGGCGCTGCAGCACCTCGTGGCCGTCGAGGCCGGGCAGCCCCAGGTCGAGCACCAGCGCGTCATGGTCGTGGTCTTGCAGGGCGCGGTCGGCAAGACGGCCATCGTCCACCCACTCGACCTGGATGCCGGAATGCTCGAGCGCCTTGCAGAGCCAGGTGCCCAGCGTGTGTTCGTCTTCGGCCAGCAGGATGCGCATCGCCCGATGGTAGAGCGACGCGCTTCAGTCGGGCTTGATGTTGGCCCGTGCGATCACCGTCTTCCAGCGTGCCTGCTCCGCCGCGATGAACTGCGCGAACTGATCCGGGGTGCCGCCGATGGCCTCGGCCGCGTCGCCGCGCAGCCGTTCCATGGCGGCCGGAGAGCGCACCGCCTTCATGGTTTCGGCCGACAGCTTCGCCACGTTGGCGGGCGCCATGCTGGCCGGCGCGAGCATGCCGTACCACTGGGTCATCTCGAAGCCGGGATAGCCCTGTTCGGCGACCGTCGGAACGTCCGGCAACTGCGGCAGGCGCTTGGCCGAGCCGGTGGCGATGCAGCGCACCTTGCCCGACTTGATGAAGGGGATGATGGCCGCCGCCCCGATCGCCGAGGCGTCGAGCCGGCCCGACAGCAGGTCGGTCAGCATCGGTCCGGTGCCGCGGTAGGGCACGTGCAGCATGAAGACCCCCGAGGTGACTTTCAGGTACTCGAAGGCCAGGTGGCCGGCGCTGCCGTTGCCGGCCGAGCCATAGCTCAGCTTGCCGGGCTTTGATTTCGCATAGGCGATGAACTCTCTGAGGTTCTTCGCCGGCACGTCCGGATGGACCACGTAGAGGCTGGGCACCTTGGCCAGCAGGCTGACCGGCTTGAAGTCCTTGTTGGCGTCGTACGGCAGCTTGTCGAAGATGAAGGGGTTGACGGCCAGCGTGCCGATGTGGCCGAGGATGATCGTGTGCTGGTCGTCGCTGCGCGCCACCTCCGCCATCGCGATGTTGCCGGCGGCGCCGGGCTTGTTGTCCACGTAGACGCTCTGGCCCAGCGTGTTGGAGAGCTCGGCCGCGGTCGACCGGGCCACGATCTCCGAGCTGCCGCCGGGCGCGAAGGGCACCACGAAACGCACCGACTTGCTCGGCCAGCCGCCCTGGGCCGACGCCAGGCGCGGCATCAGGCCGGCGAGGCCGAGGGYGCCGCCGGCCTGGAGGATGCGGCGCCGGGCCATCGGGGAGGTCGCTGCGAGTTCGTCGGGGGTGTCTGCAAACATGGGGTGTCTCCGTCGATCTGTTCAAGGTCCGCGATGTTGCCTCGGCGAAGCTTTCGGAATGCTGTCAGTTCCGCAGGCTTAGGGCCAGTTCACACTATTTCCGGGGATCGCGTTGCCGGGCCAAGGGGCTGGATGCAAGGCGCCCGCGCGC